>JBCCIX010000025.1:0-18783 GCA_039028075.1 Bacteroidota bacterium
CAGAGGGAGTTTTATATACCCTTGCTTTTTACGGAGCGCAGTCCCGGCCGAGTACCACAGGCACACCGCTTTACCTGCGTTGGATGTGGGTTAGCCTGTGCGGCTGGTGTGGGGATTGGGGCGGCCTTCAGCGTTGGTAATGTTCGGGAGGGTTCAGTTCTTCCAGGATTTTGACTAATTTCTGATACCTTCTCGTTCTTCTTTCACTGTGGGCTTGGTGGAAGCATTCTCCCAACTTGTGCAGGGCAAAACATAAGTCCTGGACTTCATCTTTTGGGATTTCGTCTTTTGCCAGGAAGTGTAAACAGTAGATAGCTTTATTTAGATCACGGCTCACACTGGCGTAATCACCCGCGTAGCTGTCTTGGATATGATGAATGAGCTTGGCCAGCTCTTTTTTCTTGGAAGATTTCATTTTGAAGGGTTTTGTTTTAGACTTGGCACCCCTAAAATGGTGGTGCGTGGAACTGTAACTGCCTCCAATCGAGGTTCGCAAAAACCTTACAGAAAGACAGAACAGCCCACGCACCATGTGGTACACGGGCTTTCTCTCCTTATTCCTTCTGTTATAAAATTTGCGATTTCGATTGAAGAATAAGGTGGTGAAGCCGTGGTAATATGTACCCGCTAAGGTACTATTTTGGGCTGTTCTATGCGGTTAAGGACTTTTGTTTTTCTGCGTCATTTATCTGTTTATCCTAATGGGTGGTATTGATTGATTTCTTCTTGTAAGCCTTCCAGATCGTTTTCTAAGTACCATTCCGTACTGCTGATGTAGCGATGACCTGCTAAGTATTGCACTTCTCTCAGGTTGTACATTTTGATCCATTTGGTAATGACACTCGCTCTGATCTGGTTGGGGTTGAGCACGTTGCTGTTGATTTCTTTAAGTTTCTTCATCAGTTCAGTTACTAGGTTGCTGATGTAGCCATTGTCTTTCGGTATGACCAGTAGGTTATCTGTGGTTTGTGAGATTCGCTTCAACAACTCTGGCCGTACTTGTAACACATAGTCATACATGTCCATGATTTGATGGGGCTCTAGGGTCATGGTGCGTCCATTGCTTCTTCTACCGCCTGGAACGGTTAGTTGTCCTTCTCTCAGTTTCACGTCTTTGACTTCTAGTTTTTTTAGTTCTTCGGTTTTTAACCCTTGATAGCCCATGAGTCCTAGCATTACTTTTTTTCGTTTCTCGCTAATGCTTTGACCAGGGTAGGCATTATACAGTTGGTGCAGCTCGTGAGGGGCTAAGATGTGGTAGAGTATTTTTCGTTTGACTCCTTTTACCTGGATGTCCTCTGCCGGATTGGTAGTGACTTTCTTTTCTCGCATCAGGTGATGGTAAAAGTGTTTGACTGCGAGCATATAGCCTGCTAATCCTCGTTGGCTTACACTTTTGCTTTGATGTTTCATGTACAGGAGTAGGTCATTATAGGTGACTTGTTCTACTTCTATGTTTTCCCGTTCTAGCCATTCCAGGTAACGCCCCAGGCTAACGAGATAGGTTTCAATCGTTCTGCTGGAATATTGCCTTGATTTCAGATAGGCTTCAAAATCTTCTTTCATCTTCTGCCAGTTGGGTGGGGTCATAGTTCGGGATGTTTTTGTAGGGCTGCTGCTGTGGAAGCCCTATCAAGTGGGTATAGATCTGCGTACTGTCTAAGCTGCTGTGGCCTAAGAACTGTTGGATGCTGTCCAGTTTCATACCGGCTTTGAGTAAATGGGTAGCTATGCTGTGTCTGAGCGTATGGAGCCCGATTTCTTTTTCTTGCAGGTCACTATCTTGGGTATGATGTTGAAGGCGTTTTAGGCTGATGACTAAGGTTTGGCTGTGCATTCTAGCGGTATGTCTGCAGCCAATGAATAGGGCTTCTGATTTCCTGCCCCTCAATAGTTCTGGCCGATGGTCATAGATGTATTCGGTCAGGTGGTTTAGGTTGGTTTTGCTGATGGGTACGAACCGCTCTTTGTAGTTTTTCCCTTTTCGCACATGTAGGATGGAGCGGTCAAAGTTGATGTCGCCCAGGTCTACATTGATGCCTTCATTTCTTCTCAGGCCACACCCGTAGAAGATAGCCAGCATTACCCGGTCTCTGCTCTGCAGGGCGGCTATGGTTTCCGGACTGTCTTTTTTCTTATCACTCTGGTACACGTTGTGGGTGGCTTCAAAAAGAAGCTTGATTTCTTGTTCGGTCAGAAAGGTAATTTTGCGTTCGGCTTGCTCGTTGTCCAGGTTGGGGTTTGGAAGGTCGAGCCTGCCTACTTTGCGTAGGTATTCGGTAAATTTTCTAATGGCCTGGATGTGTTTGTTGAGGTGGGCATTGCTCAGGCCACCGCCCCGTCTTTGGTTCTCTCTTTGTTTTAGGTGCTGGTAATAGGTTTCTATGTCTTGGGTCGTCAGTTGTTTGATGTGGGTGATGCCTTTTGTTTCCGAGTAGTGAAGGAGCTCTCGGATTTGGTGGGGCAGGTTGTACACGGTGGTGGGCGCATATCCCTGAATGTCCAGCCATTCTTTAAAGCTTTGTTCCAAGTAGCGGTAAGAGGCATTTTCAAGGTTTAGTTTCTTCACAAACTTCGTTTGGTTTATTGGTTAGACTTGTGTGACTTTTTTAGCTTGGTTGGTGTTTTCAGAACTTTTGAACTTTCATTGTAACTCGTTGATTTCCTTCGGCTTTACCGGTTCATTTCTTGCGTGAACTGGTAGTGGTCTGGTGTGAACCGCTTTTGATTTGATCAAAAATTTTATCGAGTATGCTGCTTATCCCTTCTTTCAACTTTTCGTATTCTTCCAGGCTTGTGATCTCGTAATGGTGGGTTTTTCCTTTCTCTCCCTGTACTTTTCGGATATAATCAAAGTCTTGTAGTTGCACCATGTACCGCTTTTGATTGCTGGGGTTGATGCGGATCACTTGCCGCACTTCTTTATTAGTGAAGCTGCTTTTCTTTTCCATTTTCAGCCAGGTCTTTAGCCATTCCAAGTACTTTCTGCAAGCTTCATTCAAAGGGTCTGATTTCTGGATCAGCACTTTCTTCATCAATTGATTGGCGATCTGGATATCTTCTAGTGTGGTATTGATATACATTTCCCCTGTTTGGCTGTCCGCCTCGGACTCGCGTTGGTATTGGTGGTAGAAGGTGACCGCTTCAATGAAGGCGAGGTAGTGGGCATTGGTTCTTCTCGGCTTGAAGACTTCATCAGGGATAAGGAGTTGTTCGGCAAAGGGGTTTCTGATGGTTACGGGTTGCAAGACGCGTTGCCTATTTTTAAACTGCTCTTGTAGTTGATGTTCTTCTGCCAGATCAATCTTTCCGGCACTCAGCTTACGCTGGTAGGCCATGATTTTAGCGTCCTGTTCTTTGCTTTCGTCAATGTAGATCAGGAAGGAGCGGTTGGCATTGTCTTCATACAGGCTTTCTTTGGTGGTACAGCCGGATACGCACACGGGGCCTTCTACTTTCAGGGTGACGGTGCGGGTTTCGCCTTTGGTGTTTTTAATGACTACGGTTTTGGTGACTTGTTTTTTGCTCTTGATTTCGCGCAGGGGGTAGAGTACTTCGTCTGTGCCGTCCAGGTCTTCGATCAGGATCAGTTTATTTCTAAGCTCTTGTTGGCCAAAGTAGTAGAAGGCGTTACCGCTTAGGGTGGTGATTTCGAGTTTGTCTTCTTCCGGGATCAGTGCTCCTACTTTTTCTTGCAGATGGGTTTTGCCGATCCCGGAACTGCCCAGGCTGATGACATGTAAGGGGTTATCTCGTTTCCTGCTCGTAAAGATCAAGTACATCAATAGCCTGTTATCTTCTTCGCCAATCACACCCGCTTTGCCAATATCCTCTTTCGTTCGCTCTATGAGGTTGGGGGCTTTCAGGTAGGCTTTAGCTTCTTTGATCTCTTCTGGGGTCAGGAACTTGCGTTTATCTTGCTCCTGGTTTTGTTTCTCGATTTCTTCGAGTCTGTATTTTTCCAGTTCATCGGTTAAGTCGGTCAAGGCGGCAGCTACTACACTGGTGCCGATTTCCAACCGTTCTGCAATTTTTCTGATCAGCTTTTCTACTTGGGTATCATTGTACAGATCCAGGTTGTGCCGTAAGGCCAGGTGTTCGACTTGCACTTTTAAGGTCACGCGCATTCTGTCCAGGCCTTCTAATCGGAT
This sequence comes from Bacteroidota bacterium, assembly GCA_039028075.1. Lineage (GTDB taxonomy): Bacteria > Bacteroidota > Bacteroidia > Cytophagales > Cyclobacteriaceae > Fulvivirga. The sequence continues at coordinate 4,152 of JBCCIX010000025.1, forward strand.
TCCTCCGAGTACGGTGATTTGTAAAGGTGGGTGGTCGTAGGTAATGTGATCGGGGTTGGTGGGGTTGAGTTTTGGAACTGTCTTCATAAATTTTAAAAAAGTTTTTCTGACATATTTATCATAAATCTATCAGATATATCAGAACTTAGCAAGACTTATATGCTTTGATTATGATATTTATATCAGCTATTATTGCCTAAACCTTCTTATTTGTGTCATTTTGACTACTTATTTATGACTTTAGGAGAGCATATCACGGCATTACGGAAGAAGAATAAGCTTTCTCAGCAAGAGCTAGGCAAGATGGCCGGAACATCCGGTGACTTGGTAGGAAGGTATGAACGTGACGAAGTAAAACCCTCTATTGAGGTGGTAATAAAGCTTGCGGATGCGCTGGGGGTTTCACTTGATTTTCTGGTAGGTAAAACTGAACTGGAACTCGATAACGAAGCACTTAAACGATTGGAACAGATTTCTAAACTCCCTAAAGAAGAACGTCTCCAAATCTTTAATGTAGTGGATGCCTTGCTTCGGGATTTTAAGGCTAAACAGGCCTATTCATAAAAAGCCCAACTTCATCAGTTAGGCTTTTACTTTAACGGATCATGATCCTAGGCCTTATTTGTAAAGCTTAAGTAGATAAGAACCATTGTATTAAGATTTAAATGAAGTTCAATTTACCAGGGTAGGATAGTATCATATCCAAACCAGTAAACAAGGGCCGCAAGGAATGTGATAATAATAAAGAGCACCTTATTAAAAATCGTTGTTTTTACTTTGCTTAAAAGAAATAATATTATTAGTAGAGGGCATAAGAGTATAAAGACGTATGAATACTCTGCTAAAAAAAACCTTAATCTATAAATATCAACCCTTGAATAAATAAGTGCTATTACAGTTATTGGAAATAAAAACAACAGCCCACTAGTTATCTGAAATATTCTTATCGCTTTCATAATAATTTATTCTCGTTATCTCTTTCTAATATTAAAACCTGAAAAGTTCCACCTGCGACTTTCATTATTAAAGCTCTTGACGGCATTTGGGGTGGGTTTACCATCCCTCCAATAAGTACCTGTTGTTGTGTCATAACTGCCAGACTGAATTTCAGTTCCAACATAAAAACCTGATCGAGGGTTACTTGATCCAAATGGTGTAGAATTACCCTGTCTAATATTCACAAAATCACCATCATTGCTAGTGACAACTTGCACATGTGTCGCAACATCCGAATCATTTCGATTTAACAAAATATCGCCTGCCTGTGCATTCAATACCGCTCCCTCTCCTTCAGTAACTTTTTCAGTATTGTAAGGATTTTGAAGGTCAGGCGCTCCGGTTGTAGATAAAATATCATTTTTAAATTCGTCCACTGAACTGTAAGATTCAGAACTCGCATCAAATATACCTTCTCCATTTTCAAGGGTAACTGGAAGATTATTTTCGGAGGCAAAGTCTATAAGAGTTGTCAGGGCAAAATCTTCACATGTACACGAAACTCCTTGTTCGTTTAACTCATTACCCTTTTCTGTAATATAATCATTGTACTGAGCAATAGTTTCTTCAGTCCACTCATTTTTAATGTCCCATGCTTCCAGGCCTTCCAATTCAATATGAGCTGTCACTTTATTTTCACTGAAAGCATAAGGACTATTATAGTAGTATTTCTCTGCTAAAGGATCAACGTTAAAGAACCTACCTATTGACGGGTCATGATTTCTCCATGTGAAGGATATCCAACCTAAATCGAGATCATCAATTCTTTCCTTTCCTTGGAAGGTATCGAACTTATTTTCTTTAGCTGTCACTCTCTGATAACCCCCAGCATGTTCTAGTCCAAAAGGATAGTAATCATCCGTCTGGATCACCGGATGCTCGTTTACCGTTACCTTCAGGTCATCAAAATACACCTCGGTCAGCTTCGCACTTTCATTGGAAAGGTACACCACCACATAGCCCGCTTCAGGGGCTTCATAGGGCTGGTCTAACTCTAAGATCGCCTGACTGTTACTTGAAGCACTCGTAATCTGTTTGAACGCAAAATGATTCGTAGCAATCGAGCCGGTCACATCATCGGGTAGGAACAGCAGGTTAATAAACGCCATGGGCTCCGTGCTGCTGGCGTTGGTGTTAATCAAGCCGGTCACGGTTCCACCCGGACCGTAGCCGCTGGTAATCGCGCCGTCGTAGTTGCTTGGCACCGTCCCTCCCGCAATCGCGCTGATCACCAGGTTGCCTACCGCTGCTGTGGGGTTGTTCGTGCCCGTGGGTGCCAGGTATTTTGCATACACTTCGGCGCTTACTTTGTCACCGGCGCCTACCGCGAAGGTCAATACCGAACCTACTACCCCACCTGCAGCTCCATTGAGTAATTGCACCTCGGTATGGTTAAAGGTTTCATCGGGATGTACGTAGTCATGGACATTTGCCGTTATAATGTTGTTCAGGTCACTGAACAAGGTTTCGTCATCCGGATCGGTGGTACTGCTCTCATAGTTGAGTTTGAATTCAACTTCTTTGGGGTTGGTGGTAAAGGTTAACCGTGTATTGCCAAGGTGGTCTTTTAAGTGGTACAGGTACTCAAAAGCTCGGGACCCCGGATCAAGTCCGGGGAGCGTGGGAACGAGGCGTCCTTCCTCGTGCTGGATCAGCTGCAGTGTGTCGTTTTCGTAGATGAATTTACCCACGTAGTCAGTGGTTTTGCTTAGAGCGCCGGCTTCATAGACTTCCTGTCGCAATTTGATGCCGGCGGCATCGTAGGTGTAGAGGATGTAGTTGTTCGCATCCTTTTCTACCCGTTGAGGAAGGTTCAGGTGGTTGTAGGTAATGGTGCCGATATTTTTATTTTCGTCCCGGGTCATATTGCCGTTGTCGTCATAAAGATAGTCATCTCCTACGTTAGTCCCGTCTTTGAAGCCTTCCGTGTCATTTCCATCATCACGAATGCCTCGGAGTTGGTTGCCCGTACCGGTATAATCATAAACCAACACATCCATGGTACCTCCGGTCTCATTCCTTCGAGTTAGTGATTCAATGTTACCATTCAGGTCGTAGGTCAAACCGGAAAGCTGGAAGTGGTTGTTCGCGGTCCAGGCACTGGTATACTGCCGGTGATCCGCCGTTTTTATGCGGTTCATGGGATCATAGGTGTATACATAGGCGCGCCGTTTCACATTCGTAGCATCACCGAGACCCAGGTTATCGCTCCATTTTACCGCGCTGATGTTGCCGTTGTAGGTGGGAGTAGCGCTTATTCCGGATAGGACATGGTTATACCCCAGTTCCATACCCCAATAATCTGTAGCCTGACCGGTGTCATTATTATCTATGGTATTTGCTAATTGCGCATTGTTAATGGACTTTAGCCAGCCTCGAATGTTATAGCGGTAATCCGTGCTTTGGGCGAAGGTGGTGCCTTCATCTTCGCTATGTAGATTCTTTTCTATCAGTTCACCCAGCTCGTTGTATTCGTTATGGGCCAGCAGCACTCTTGGTTCGTCGTTGATTTGATGCCAGGTGTTGACCAACCTACCGGCGTGGTCGTAGTCGAAGATTTTAGAGATTCTCGTAGTATTGTGAGTGGTTTTTGTTTCCAGCAATTGACCGATGAAATCATAGCGGTTGGAAACCCGGTCTACTCCACCCAGTAACGTTTGGGTTTGGGTTTGAATCACGCGATAACGGTCGTCGTAATACGTCACACTTTCCAACCAGGTATTACTTCCGTCAATATTCTTGACTTTTGAGCCGGTCACCTGCCCTTTGACCCGGCCAAAGGCCGCTGGGTTTCCCAATTCTTCCACGAAGGTATACGAACCGGCGTGGGGGAAGGTGTAGTCATCGTAGTAGGTGGCTGTGAGATAGTTATTAGCATTGCTTACTGAGGGATAGCTATTATTGGTGTAGCCGTGCACAGCACTTCCCCGGTCCTCAAAAAAGACCGTAATAGCCTCGGCCTCGGCTCGAATTTGATCCACGGTCAACGCCCCTTTGTCGATGATACCGGTGAGAATAGGCCGGTTCAGCGCATCGTACTTCGTGAATGTCCATTCGTTCTTAGACCCCATACGCTGATTCCCATCCTGGGTCATTACCAACCGGTCGCGTTGGTCATAGATCATGAATACCGGTTCGGCCCCGGGCACTTTCTTCTCGATCATGCGCTGGCGACCGTCGTACTTGTATTGGAAAGCCCAGTTGTCTGAGAGTGTAGGGCTTGGAGCGTAGGGGAAAGTGCTTGGACTTCCGATTTCTGCTATGGCTTCAGGGGGTAATACATACCTCAAATTGCCAAAGTCGTCATACACGTAGTAGGTATCGGCCCACAGGGTACCGGCTTCGTTACCCTGGACGCGTTTGAGGAGGGTTTCTGACCGTTTATTGACAAATTCAATGACCGCATGCCCTTCTTCATCTGTAGTTACGGTATTGATTAGTTCGTTATTCGCAAAGGTACCCAATGCTCTTAGCTGATTACCGGCATTAATTTCCCAGTCAAATACAGTGTCTGAAGAAGAGTTCACTTTATAGCCATAGGTTATCGTTTCTCCAGTGCCTGGCTGCCAGGCGGTGCCGGGAGCTCCTTGCTCTAGGACTCTATTCAATGGGGAACGCTCGAAAACGGTAACAGCATGTGGTTGGTTATCCTGGGCTATATCTTCGTTTCCACCGCTGTAAAAGCTGAAGACTGAATTTTCACTGACACCAGTGGCTACCCCTGAGTAGGGGAGATAGTTGATATTATTCCTGCCAAATCCATCGTAACCGCTGATCGAAATAAGGTCTTGCTGCCCCGGAGATGCGCTTAAGGCTGATTTCACTATTGGCCTGCTCAACCCGTCAAAGTAAGTGATTTGCTCGTTTACTTCATCTACGGGCAATTGAGGAACTAACGTATGATTTGTAGTTGGTATTGTTGGCAGATAGGTTCTAACGTAGTTATCTTCTATACCTGGCGTACTTTCAATGAGTCGTATTTTTTTGTAGTCATCTACATAACAGCTGGTGCCGTCGGCAGCATAACGGTATTTGATTTCATAGGTGCCAAGGCCCAGATTCGCTGGATTAAACGTATTACCGCTTACACCGAGGCCCAACCAACTTCCGCCTTCAGGCAATGCTCCTTCAAGCTGTAATACTCCATCACTTTTCACATGTTCTATGTCAGGGCCTGCTTCTACGATGGGGTTGATAAAAGTTCGATCTATGGCAAATGCCGTTGTGTCACTGATGCATAAAGCATCTACACCTCCGTACGCAGAATAGATATAATAATTGCCACCAAAGGTTAACCCCCAGTATTTCGTAGCACTACCGCCTAAAAGATCATAGGGTTCTACAAGCTCTCCCGAACTTTCGAACAAAAAATAATCCAATATTCCCGGCTCGCTATTTTGTACAGACACGGAAGCATAGCCACAGTTGTACGATATATTCGGTACTTCCGGTTTCTCTGGTGGGGCAATACCTTGTATGGTTACATTCACAGTATAAGGATCTCCCCAGCAGCCTGAGCTACTTCTCGCACGAACGTAAAACGTAGTAGGTGCCGTATAATGTAATTCGCTTTGACTATTCCCGGAGCCGGTAGCGGTACCATTAGCGATAGATTGCCAATAATAACTAATGCCTCCTGAATTTACTGGTTTTATAAGCTTTGTTTCACCACATAAATGTTCAATACCTGGTGCCAGCGAGACAGGTTTGGGGTCAATGCTTACCGTAACCCCAGGAGAGGCATTACTCCACAAAGAGGAATTTAAATTTCTGACCCTCAAGTAATATTGCCCGCTTTGGGTAGCTACAAACTGCGCTCCTGAGTGGTTGGTAAGTGTACCGGAGGGCGAGGTTTGCCAATAGAATTGTTCGCCATTTCCTAGCATGGATGTGGCAGATAGTGTTTTCGAACCACAGGGCTGAGACCCGGAAACCACCGGAGCAGAAGGTCTTTGAGGCGGTACCGCTGCGGTGACGTTCACATTTTTAGATCCTAACAAGTCTGCCGAGGGTCCTAGGATTATGATAAATTCGTAAAGTTCTACTTTTCCCGTACCTGGTTGGGTCCATCTGACATCTACATAATTAATTCCTGCATTTGAGTACTGAGAAATAACTTCGCCACCAGTGATAGACCATTGTGGAAATGATCCCTCACATGCAAGACCGTATGAATAAGTTGCTAAATCAAATTGTCTAGCACTATTTGGTCCGGTTATTTCATAATCACATAAAGTAAATATAGGATCTAACCTCTGAGCATATGATTGCGTTGTACATATGACGATTAAAATCAGATTTAGTAGCTTTCTCATTAGTTTAAAGTTTTGTATTCGAACAATTGCAGGACATTACCATCGAAATCAGTGGTGTACAGTAATCTGCTATAATCATCGTAATGGTAATGCGTAGCCTGACCGTTCTGGTCTATTTTTTTGATAACACCGTGTACAGGATCGTAGAGGTACGTATATACTTCCGTGCTATTCAGGTTGTTTCTAAGTTGTGTCAGCTTTGTTTCCAATGCACTTGTACCCAGGTTTTGGATATCGCTCATGGTGTTAATTCCAAGGGCTGCCAATACATTGGCTTGGCTCGCATTCAACACCTGGGCAACCGGCTGGGTGTGATCGCACCCCCATACATATACCATGGGCATACCGTCTGTAGAAATCTCGATGGGATTGCCGAGCGGACCGTAGCTGTGGACTTCGGTTCTTTTTTCTTTCTGAAGTTGTCCATCGACCTTATTGAGATCGAATACCTCTTTAATGACATAATTTCCGCCTCCGGAATTGCTATAGTTCATAACTTGACCGCCTACCGTCTCACCATCTACTATTCTTTCTTGCCCAACGGGTTTGGCAATCATATTCAAGTTTTCCATCGCATTGAAAACCTGTAACTCAGCACTATTGAAATGGGCTTTAGGTGCGTTGGAAGGATAGAAGTAGCGGTCCTCAATGGAGTACGTTGAATTATCCGTATTGAAATCGGAGTAACTTCTGCGTAGCGCATAATTAGAATTCAGGTATTCAAAGGATTCTCTGTTTTCCTGAATTAAAGGGTTTTCCGTATCATAAACCTTAGTTGTACGCTGGGTTAAATACGTCCTGGTTTTGAAGAGATCATAGGGTTGCCCATCCAGGAAGGAGGTGGTAGAACCGCAGTTTTCTAGTGCTCCACTCTTTAGGGGTAGTCCTGTTGTATTGGAAAGATTAATATAGCTATCATAGGTATCATGTAAAACACCCCACCCACAGCCAATATTTTGAGCTTCAAAGTATTGTATGCCTGTGTGAACCAACTCAGGCAAAAACGAATATTCATTTTCGACTTTCCGCAGTACTTTACCGAATTCATCTAAAGTGACCTCAGAAAGCAACAATCCTTGTTTATAGGCCTTATCATTGACCCTAATGAAAGGGTAGTTAAATTCTTCCGGATACGAAGGGTAATCGTAAGGAGAGGTAAATGTGGAGACGACACGTCCGTTACTTACTTCTTCCGAAGAAAATAATCGTTTGTGCACCGTTTTATAGGTAATTTGATTGGTATGGCCGGCATGTTGATAAAGTGGATTCAAATCTTCATCTGCTTCGTATGAATAAGATATTTGAGTAAGACATGCATCTATTCCGCACCAGTGCGCAAGAATATGTTCCCTAGTAAGATTGTATTTATCATTTGCCCGGGTACCATCAAAAGATCCACTGGATCGGCCGGTTTCGCCCTGTTCATTGTAGTAATACCCGGTATAATACTGTTCATCTCCCCTATCGTAGTTTCGAATGCCCTTGATCCTGATACCACCCCCAATAACTTTATCGGCAGGAGGTGAACCGTTCACTATTCGACTGTAGTTTAGTTTCGTATCTACTGTAAATTCAAAATCGGTGGCTGCAGGGTTTGGGAAATAATCCAGCGTTTGGATCTCAATTCGGTAGTAGCCGGCCGCCAGTGAATTCCAGGTTTTAGTAATAAAGTTCGGCCCCTCTGCGGGTATCTCTGTACTCCAGATTTGCGTACCTTCGGTAAAATCTACCTCACTAAAAATATCGTCATATCCGGTATCTTGCGAATTTGCGATCATGGTACGAACGATTATTTTGTGGTTGCCTCGCTGAACACCATCGCCCACGTGGCTACTCCGGTAGAAAAGCTTTACTTGCTGGTCAAAATCTGCTCGAAATAAAACCGTCTTGGTGGGATTACTCATGGCTTCACCGGAAAAGGTATCCGTACGTTGGAGGCTTTCCGTTTCCGGAGTTCCTAGCTCATCGCCTAAGTATTCATCTCCAATGTAACTGAAGGTATTCGATTCATATTCAAATTCTTTTTTTCCACCTGTAGGGTATAAAATATTGGTTAAAACACCCGTTTTAACCTCTTTTGGGTGTACTGTCCCAGGCAGGTAGGAGCCGTTATAATAGCCCCAACGGTCTTTTTCATTGGAGTCTACTGTAGGTAAGTTGGATGAGTTATAATAGCCAAATTCGTGCGTTTGAGATAAGGTTGGGCTTTCCTTGACTAAGGATTTTAAGAAAAGCCGATCATTACCCGTGGTTTGGTAATTGAATTGATACCAATTTACCGCGTTACCACTGGTATCCAGCAGCTCGACCCTGTTGAGCTTACCTCCCGTATTTTCGTCAAATTCGGGATGGCCTGGTACATGCAAAACACGGATAGAAGTGCCGTCCCTAAATATAATTGCACTCAGCTTTTGGGTGTCAACGTCCATTGTGGCATTGCTAGATACCTTTTGGGGTAGTAGCGCATTCCGAGAAAAGGAGGCAAAAGCGTTAGTAAAAGGATTAAAAAAATGTTGTTCAGAAGAAGTGGTTGGACTCAGTATTTTATAACGCTTGGCATTTGCTGGGGTATTGTACTTTTCTGTAATCTGAACGTATTGAAATGAACATATCAATTCATCGTTGGGCAGTCGGATTTCAGTTAAATGCCAGGCCGAGCGTGATTCCGTAGGAACTGCTCCTAATCCGGAATAATTTACCTCACCAAACTGATTGTGAGTAGTTGTAACAGGAATGGAAGTGGATCTCTCAAATACGTTAAAAATAAACTTAACACCTTTTGTGTCCTTAATAGTGAAACCTTCTATCTGATTTTCATTGGCATTTACATCCAGGCTTATTTGCACTCGCTCTCCTTCTGAGATTAACTTCGGTACTAGTGCTCCATTTTCCCTGACTACAATGAACCTTCCTGACATGCCCATGAAGGAATACTGAAACAGATCCGGTTCACCATCATACTTTTCCCTACCCAGGTTAACTTTGAAAAGAAATTCATCGCGTACTTCATCTGAGAAAGAACTGTAGTTGAAATAGCCGTTGTGCCAGACACCTATTCTGTCTGGACCTAGGGATAGGGAGCTCGACTCATCGGGTATATCTTTTATGGTTCTGGAAATGCTACCGCCTGCCATTAAATTCCAGCCCTTACCTGCCCAGGATGAACGCTCTTCCACTCGTATGGCTGTAGGATTGTACCTCAGGCTTAGATTAAAGGCTACCCCACCGGGTAAATTCTTGGTATATAATGGAAGTGTAATGTCAGGGATACCTGTAGGTAAGCTTACCGGGGTTTCCTCAAATCGCATTAATCCTGCTACCGTTGGGGAAGGGGGAATGATATCCTTAAAAGCAGCAGTGGAGTTTTGCGCGTGTAGTTCTATACCTACCAAGTAAAAAAGTAGGAGTATGATGATAGATCGAAAATATTTAGCCATAGTAGAATTTGGTTACTGATTCATGTAACTATTGCCCAGGAGCAAAATGGTAAATATGGTTTTTAAAAAATTTTGTTATAATCTTGATTAAAGACAGTTAATCGATCAGAAAACTTGAATTTAGAACAGATACGTAGTTCCTTAGAAACCGATGACAACAAGGCCCTGAACCACATTTATATAAGTTACGGGACGTATTGCATCGAGAACTTAATGAAATATAAAGGATGCATGAAAGAAGATGCAGAAGATTTATTCATTGAAGCGGTAATGATTTTTAGAGAAAAAGTGTTGTCGGGAAAGATTCAAAAGCTAACGAGCACAAGAAATTATCTGTACAGCACCTGTAAAAATATGTACCTGGCCAAGTTAAAAGTGGAGCGGGCTAAAGAAAAGAAAATGAGTGACCTTGAGATGTTTTTCTATTCAAGTCCGTTTGTCACGGAAGCAGATAACTGGGAATCTGATTTGAGCCAGGCGGTTAAATCCGCTTTTGATGGTCTGAGTGAAAAATGTAAGGATATCATCAGTTATTTCTACATCAACCGGCTCAGGATGGATGCCATAGCCGATTTAATGGGCCTTGCTAATGCAGATGTGGCTAAAACTACTAAAGCCAGGTGTTTTAAAACTATGTTTACCTCTGCCCATAATTTCTATAAATTAAATGCAGGTAATGTCTGACTATGAACAAGACCTATTAACTGCACAAGAATATCTGGATGGATCGCTCCAGAAAGATGAACTTAAGCAGTTTGAGGAAAGACTTAAGACAGAACCGGATTTAAAAGAACTCGTGAATTACCAACGAAAAATACTGGCGCACCTTGAGTCACATCAAAAAAGTGAGAGAAAAGCGAGTATGCTTGAATCGTTTAAGGAGGTTACTGCACAGCCAACTGTGCCAAAGGCTAAATCAAGAGTACTTTGGTATGCGGTAGCAGCTTCTGCGGCTATTCTAGTGGCATTTTTCATTAATAGTCTTTTAGAGTCATCAAGTAACGAGGACCTGTTTTTAAAATATTATGAACCTTATGACAGGGTAGTAATTACGAGAGGTGAAAAAGATGGCTTTATAAAAGGCATGGAGGCCTACAATTCCAGAAACTATAAAGAGGCTTTAAAAAGTTTTGAAAATATAGAGATTGAAAATATTACTCAAGAACAACTTTATTTGCTCATAGGCAACTGTTACCTGAACTTAGGTAATCATGAGAATAGCCTTAATGTACTTCAAAAGATTGGTGACGGTAGTCCAAGTTTAATTGTAGCCAATCGCGATTGGTATAAGGCTATGGCACTGTTAAAATCAGGGCAACTAGAAAAAAGTAAGCTTATTTTGGCCCAGATGGTAGCTGATCAAAATGTCTTCGCTAAACAAGCGGAAAGCCTCTTGAGCGAAAATATCTTTAGGTAACCTTTTGTCTAAATCGAATGACTCCGTAGATAATTGTGATTAATAAAATTGGTACTATTATATAATAAAACCAGCTGTATTTCTCTTTTTCAATAATGGGTGAATTATCTCCGATTGAAACGAAAGCTCCCCAGAAAAACGGATGCTTCTTATTTGGGTTTGCCTCATTCAAGTAGTCTATTTTTGCTTGCCGCAAGGCCTCACTTTTTGGAAGTTGCTCAGACAATCCATTATAGAACTGTTGCATGAGTTGATTCGTGGAAGCATCGTCTACATTCCAATGGCTCATGACAATACTAGGAACCCCCGCATAGGCAAACCCTTGCGCCAGGCTCATTACACCGTCACCATCCACAAACTCCCCCACTCCGGTTTGGCATGCACTTAACACGGCCATTTGAGCATTAATATTTAGGTTAAAGATTTCGAACGTATGTAAAAAACCGTCTTCTATACTATCTTCATCTTGAAAAAAAATGAGTTTTGAATTCATAGGGTTATTATCATCGATCAATGCATGCATCGAAAGATGAAGTATAGAAGCTTGCCTAGCCGCATCTTTGAAATTTCTTTCTGTGGCTAACGAATCCACGAAAGCATTACCATTCATAAGACTATTTAACGAAGTTAATTCTTGTGTATTCCATTTTAACGGTCTAAGCTGGCTTCTAAACCTTGTGGGAATATCAATTTCATCATTATTGATCAAGCTTTCATACACCGGTGCAAACCCTACAAACTCGTTAGTAGAGACGTCAGTAACTTGATTAAGCAAAAACGATGATGAATAAGAATAACTTACGGCATACTTGTGAAATAAGTAGGGATAGCTCTCATAATTAGCCTCCTTGACACCTACTTCTTCCGTTAATAAAAGTTCAAAAGGCAAAAATCCGAGTTCTGCGTTTGGGACAATAACCAGTTCACTGATAGCATTGTTTTGCACTGCACCTAAGCCGTCTTCTATCAGCTTCGTGTAAAGCTCGCTAGCAATTGCTTCATAAGCCTTATCTCTATCTTCATTCACAATAGCCGGGTTTTCAGCACTCATCAAAAAACGGAATTGATTAATTGATTCTTTGATTTGATGGTAGTTTTCTAATCTATGGATATTAAGATCATTTTGTGTGATGCGCATTACGTACAAAACGGAATCTGTCACTGTGTACTCTAAAACAATCTGATCAGAAGATAAACTTTTTTGCAGTTCTCCAATGATTATCGGATCAGTGTCATATTTGATGGAATAATACGAGGGGTATTCATTTTCTAAGACCAATGAAATACTATCAAGTGCGTACTTGCTCTCAAATATTTTTTTTTCAAAGAGATTTATTTTGTCCGAATTTTGATCCGCACTCGGTTTTTCTTTTTCCAGGTTGAGTTGGGTTTTGTAATAGCTGTAATCAGCTTTTAAAGCTTCTTCTTCCTCAACTAATGCACTGGGTAACGATGACCACTTTGCGGCTTCAAGCCTATTTAAAACATCTTGTAGACTGCCTACTTTACCTGATTGACTGTAGTAAAAACACTTGCTTAAATGCTTTTTGTCACCAGTTCTTTGATAGAGCTCAAAATGCGCATGGAAAGCGGCATCGTACATTTCATCGGTAACTTCTTGAAACATTCTTTTGTCTTTAATTTCAAAAAATGACTTTCTGATTCTTTTTAAAGATTGATCCAAAAGTTTGTACGTATCAAGCGCAGCTTCTACATCATCACCTTTATTTTCAAGCTTGTATTTCTTGAATAATGCCTCCGATTTAATTTGAAGGGCCAGCATATAATTAAGCTTATCAATTGTGGAATCATAAGCCGGATTAGTATAAAGATCGCCAGGGTTCCAGTTTTCCGTGTTCGCTTTTAGACTATTTTGACTCATCAAAAGTGCACTATCGTACTGATTTATTTTTAAGTGTACAGCTGCAAGGTTTCGATAAGATGCTCTTGAAGCAGGACTTAGCGTACCATAAAGCGAAGTATATATATTCAATGCCTTTTGAAAATTAGCTTTAGCTTCATCATAGGCTCCAATTTTTTCATAAGCAAGACCAAGATTATTGTACGAAAAAGCCAAATAATTATTTTCATCACTGATCTCTTTTGATAACGATATGGCATCATTTATTAATTTGATAGCTTCATCCGTTCTACCAATCTCCACAAACGGCTCATATATAAACTGATATATAGAAATCGCTTGAACTCTGTCTGCCAGCTCTAGTTGTTTTCTACAGCTAAGTGCCTTATCATAATACCATATGCTAGAATCAATCAATTGTTGCTGGTAAAAATTGTCTGCAATCTTTGCACAAATATTTGCGTTGGTGTAATGTTCTTCTCCGTATAATTTTATGTTATTTTTTAGGGCAAAAGATAAATATTCTAGTGCAGTCTCAAGTTGACGATCATATTGATATACAGTGCCTATGTTGTACAATACGTTACTATATATGCCCCCAGTATTTCCAATTTTCTTAAGTATTTCCAGAGCCTGAACAAAATAAGTCAATCCTTTATGATTAAGTTCTAGACGTTGAAAGCCGGCCCCTATATTGCTTAGATCATAAGCCACGTAAAGATGCTCCTCGCCATAAAACTTTCTGTCAATTTCTAGAGCCTTAATAAAATAATCCAGTTGTTTGTTAACATCACCAAGTTGACCATAGGTAGCACCCAGGTTCGAATAGCTGGCACTAAGCCCTGACAAGGCTCTATCACCTATATTGAGCCTTAATTCTATAGCTTCGTTAAAGTATTTTATGGTCGAATCATACTCAGCTTGTAACAGGTAGGTGGTAGCCAATTGGTGATATAATTCGGCCTCCCAAAAAGGTGAAGGACCTAGTTTATTTCGCAAGCCTTCAAGAGCATTAAGTGAACTAACCCGCGCTTCTTCAAATTGAGCCGTGTTCCATAATATTTCTATGACACTGACTTCAGCAGAATAATACAACTCCCATAACCCTGCTGCCTCAGACATTAGTTTAGAACTATCAAGTTTTTTTGAGGCCTCTGTGAATTGAGCTTGATTCACCAAGTCGATGCTTTCCTGAATCAGCTGCTGAATTTTGGTACTGTCACTTTTAATATCCGCCCTAACGGAAAAATTAAACAAAAAGCATAGTACAGTGGTATAAACAAGATATTCAACATGTTGAAAGGCTTTCTTTTTCAAATGGTTGTAAAATCAAATATACTTCTCCACATCACTAAAGCTAATCGATTGACCCTCACTGATAATTTTGAGCCAGGAAGCCACATAATCCAGTAAATCACTTTCACCTCGGGAACGGATATATTCGGTCATCAGCTTTACGTGCATAATAATCCACATATTGGACATCATCTGTCTCGAAATTTCATAGCGATTTTCACCTTCCAGGTTGATATTGAGACAAAAGCCAATTCGCGCTAACTCCTTGTATACCTCTTGCAGTGTGGCACATTCAATTTCTTTGGAGCTA
>JBCCIX010000026.1:0-18422 GCA_039028075.1 Bacteroidota bacterium
CAAATGGAATACCGTCATTTCCGTTCTCGCCGTAAGACAGCCGTAACTTCAAAACATCAATCTGATTTACGTTAAAAAACGATTCGTTGGTGACGTTCCAGCCTAGGGCAATGGACGGAAATACACCGTATTGATTATTTTCTCCAAACGCGGAATAACCATCTCTTCGTACCGTAGAGGTAAGTAAGTATCTGTCGTCATACCCGTAATTCACCCTCAACATTTGTGATACATTAAGCCTTGGCGCAAAGAACTCGCCTGGCTCGGCAGGGGCCGGAATGATTACATCCGCATCCGCTAACTGGTAGAATGTTCGGTTATCGTTGGGAAAACCAAAGGCAGATAATTCTACGGGAACATCTCTCGTTCGATCCTGGAAGCTGTAGAGCCCGGTAAGGAAGAAGGAGTGCTTTCCAAAATCTCTTTTATAGTTTAAAATGTTCTCTAGCAACCAGGATTTCTCAGTCACCTCAAGAACGGATAGTCTACCGCCCACATTAGCGCCATCTACCGTGTTTCTTCCCTCATAGGTTCGGTTTGTTCTCTCACTTTGTTGATAGCCATAATTTAACTTAAACTCAAGACCCTCTACGCCAGGAATTTTCACATTAATGTACTGATTCGTAATGATCCGTGATTCTTCATCCTCATTTATAAAAAGCGTGCGTTCTAACGGATTTCTGATGTTGACATTTGCGTCATCGGGGGTAAGATCAAACGAACCACTTGGATCAAAAGCGTTGTACAAAGGGCTCAATTGAAACGCTCCGCTACCTCCTTCCCAATTTGCAGGTATCCCACTTCTATCAAAAAAGGCAATTTGGGTGTTGGTGCCGTAGGTGATGTGTTCATTCAAATTAAAGTTCAAATTAAACCTTAATACAGTTCGTTCAAACTTATCGTTGATGGCGATACCTTCTACATCGGTATGAGTAGCCGAAACAAAATAGTTTATCTTTTCGGTACCTCCGGCAATGGAAAGGTTATGTTCTTGTCTATGCCCGGTTCGGGTAGCAAGGTCGACCCAGTCCGTGTCTCGTCCTCCTTCAGGATAGCTAAAGTCCTGTGCTACTTGAAGTAACGTTTCCCGATCCGAAACAAAATCCGGGTATTGCGCTAAAATTCCATCTCTCACTTCCGTCCAGGTCTGGCCTGGATAACCCTCCATAAAGGCTTCAATTTCTGTATTTGTATTTTCAGTACCGATAAAAGCGTTGGCGATAACGACGGAAAGAGGATTGTTATTTACCCCCAAACTATTGGTTACAGAACGCTCCCATTGATTGGCCCAATACTGAGATGCGTCCTGCATATCCGGTAGGTTAGCAATCTCGTCAAAGCTGTAATAGGTATTATAGGAAACAGTGACTTTCCCGACCGTACCTCGCTTAGTCGTTATTAGTATTACTCCGTTGGCTCCTCGTGAACCGTAAATAGCGGTGGAAGAAGCATCTTTCAATACTTCCAAGCTTTGAATATCATTAGGATTAATGTCCGTTAGGCCGCCATCGTAAATGATTCCGTCCAAAACAATAAGTGGCTCATTATTAGCGTTGATTGAATTCTGTCCTCTGATGAGTACTGCGCCCCCCTCTTCTGCGCTGGAGGTATTCGTAGTCACTGTGATTCCCGCCAGATTACCCTGAAGAGCCTGAACAAGGTTCGTTTGCGGTCTATTTTCGAGTGTTTTAGTATCAAAAGAGGCCACTGACCCGGTGACATCACTCTTCTTTTGGCTTCCATAACCAATGACTATCACTTCCTGCAATTGATCAATATCAGGAGTCAGGCTTAAATCAATTACGCTACGATTGCCTACCTGAATTTCTTCCGGGATATAACCCACAAATGAGAAAACCAGAATCACCTCACCATCAGGTACTTCCAGACGATAGGTGCCATCAATATTGGTAGACGTGCCCGTAGTCGTATTCTTTATGAGAATATTTACGCCCGGTAAGGGCTGATTGTCATCTGTGGAAAGAACAGTTCCTGTTATTACTGTTTGTGCTGTTGCTACAGAGGTCATTATGCAGGCAAGCAGCAGTAGCAATAGTTTTGAATTTAGCTGTAGAATTTTTTTCATTCGATCTACTTTTAGTTAATGTATTAAGTGTTGTTACTCCATGTTTGCCACCTGGTATGGCCATTCCCATGCCGTATCGAAGAAGAATTCACACCTGCACCGATGCCTAAGATTTGCCCGAACGGCCCATCAAAGAGGTGCCAATTCCCTTCTAAAAATGCGAAGCGCCTTGCTCATCTGCGTTTCTACGGTTTTGATGGAAATACGCATCTTTTTTGCAATTTGACAATACGTCAATCCCTCATCTCTGCTAAGTTGAAAAACTTCTAAACACCGATCTGGCAGCGCTTCCTTAGCCCGATTAATTCCTTTATTGATCTCTTCATACGCGATCAGGTCATCGATAGTGATGTAATCCTCCTGAAAGGTCAAGTACGCATTCAAACGCTTCTCTTCGACTTTCTGATGCCGTAAATAATCAATCGCCGCATTGTGAGCTGATCGATACAAATAGTTTTTAGCAAAGGAGTGGTCTTTTTCATTTCTAAATTTTGCCCAGTATTTTACGAAGGTCTCTTGTACAAGATCTTCACTTACTTCCAGACCACCAATCATTCTATTGGTATAAAACACTAACGACACATATAAATCCTTAAACAGACGGTCGAATGCTTTATGAATACAAACATTGTCGGATTTCGACTCTTTTTTTTCAAGGACTAAATTATTTGCTATTCCACTCATCTTCTAATTCAATTCTTTTATTTTAATAGTTTTGAAATAAACTCTATCTCCGTGATCTTGAAGCAGTATGTGTCCTGATTCTCCCTCTCCAAATGCTGGCCATTTATTGTATTTGCTGTAAGCAACCAGTGCTTTCCACATCTGACCTGACCTGTTATATTCAATGATCTTGCATCCATTCAAATAATGGGAAACCACGTCACCCCGGACCTCGATTCTGGCCCGGTTCCAATTCCCTAAGGCATTTACATATTTCTTTTTCGGAAGATTAGGATTATAAAACATACCGTCGGCAGTGATCAAGTCGTACAGGGAACCCATGGTACGATTTCCTTCCACTCCCTTTTTTGCATCAGGATGTTTTTTATCATCGAGGATCTGAAATTCACAACCAATTGAAGATCCGGCACCTTGATTCAATTCTGTGTCAACAAAGTATTTGATTCCGCTATTTGCTCCTTCTGTGATTTTAAAATCAACTTCAAGGATAAAATTCTGATACTGTCTCAGGGTAACGATGTCGCCCCCATTGGACGACTCACCCCCACCAGAGGCCATGACCATAAGTTCTCCATTTTCGATCTGCCAGCCCTTGGCCGGAAACGCTGATAACTTAGCACCCCTCCAACCTTCAGTTGTTTTTCCATTCCATAGCAGCCTCCAACCCGCAGCGATTTGCCGGTCAGTCAGTGTATTCTTCAAATAGCTTACCTCGGGCGCTGTTATTTCAATTTGCTTGAACTCATCCTCGGTGATTTCCGCGAGTCGAATATTTTTCCACCTGATTTCTTTACCAGCCAGACTTTCATCTTTTATGGCGTGCACCTGAAGTCCGATGAATCCTGTTTCTACTACTTCTTCCAATAGATTAGCACACTGAACCCCATTCACCCAGGTAACTATGCGATTTTCATAAGCCACTATTCGGTATTCATTCCATTCGCCTTCTCTAAAAGCATGTTTGGCTTTTGGATTATACTCTAAGGGATATCGCCAGCCCTTTCTTGCCTCGTCAAAAATTCCACCTGCCCAACCTCTTTCAGAATCTTCAATTTCTATCTGGGTACCAAAAGGACGACCCGCTTTGTAATTTTCATCCGTAGTCGTCCTTATTTGTACACCTGAGTTAAGACCAGGGCTAAGCTTAACCTCAAATTCAAGTATGAAATTCTTGTAGGACTTTTTGGTCGCAAGAAAGGTATTGGGGGTACCATATTTAGACGTACCTACTATCTGGCCCTCTTCCACTCTGTAATCCGCCGTACCATGAACGACTTTCCAGCCAGAAAGACTCTTTCCATTGAATAGCTCTTTGAACGTTGGGGTTTGAGGAGTCTGTAGGAAGGCACATACGGCAAGAAATAGAAGATATTTCATTTTCAATGACTGTTTATTATAAATAATTTAAAAAACAACCTTCACAAGTCTATTAAAATGAAAATCTTTAAAGGGGTGCATGTTGTCTCAAATAGAGGTGGTTTTATCTCATTCTCTAAATTTTAGTTACTTTTATTAGTATCATTTAGGCCTAAGGTGTGTGGTCAGGAACTTTTTGAAAATGAATTGTCGCTTTGTCATTGCCATTTTATTCCTTATTCTCCGCTGGAGTGATTCCAGGGCTCAGCAGCTGAGATTTGATCATTTTGATATTTCTAACGAGTTGTCGCAAAATAATATCACGCATTTATGTGTCGATGATATTGGATACGTATGGATAGCTACTCTGGAAGGATTGAATAGATTCGATGGATATCAAACCAAACGGTATGACAACCGATCAGAGAAGGGCGCAACCTTCAAGGGCAACCAGATTTATGCATTAGCGAAAGGGCGTGCCGGAAATATATGGGTCGTTAGCAATAATGGTTTGAATCGCTATAACGCAAATTCCGAAAGTTTTGAGGTTTATGGATTTATGAGCTCATTCCTCGTGCAAGGAACTAAAGTACTGAAAGAAGATAAAAATGGACTGCTCTGGCTTAGTGATGGTAATAAGCTGAGCTATTTTGACCGCAAGAGTCAGAAGTTCAAAAGTGTGGCTATCCATTCAACCGTGGAATCCATTTTACCTGTGAAGTCAGGTATACTCGTTTCAGGCAGTGAAGGCGTTTTTAAAATTTCCCTTAGTGATGAAACTCCTGAGGTAGATCATATCTATACAGATTCAGTAATTGGTCTTACCATGTCAGCCGATGAAAAAGTGTATGGAATAAGTAACAGCGCCATTCTTCAATGGATGAACCTTTCCAAAAGTCCTTCCGTTCTCCTGGACTTGAAGGAAGGACACCTTCCCCCTATTACCATTGGAGATCTTAATGCGTTCATTGCGAAAGAAAATGAAATTTGGATTGGAGGAACCTATCCATTGATAAAAGTTCAGGTCGACTCGAAGACAACGCAAGTATTCACCTACGACAAGGACGATCCATTTTCATTCCAGGGCTACATCGTAAAAAACCTTGAAGTGGATGAGTATAATAACCTTTGGATAGGCACTTCCAAACATGGGCTTAACCTGCTTGAGAAAAGAAAAAATCAATTTAGCTACTACAACTGGGGCAGTGAAGACCGGAATCAGGACATTGATCCCGTCAGATCCATTCTTAAGACCAAATCGGGTGACCTTTGGTATGCTGTCGACCGATTAGGAGTCGGTATACATAAGAAAAATGGCAGCCATAAATTTTACAGTAGTTTCCACAATTGTGACGGAGCTACTTTTGACTTGAAACGGGTCCGATCAATTTTTGAAGACTCCCAGGGTACCATTTGGATTGGCGGACTGGATGGACTGGCCGTATACAATGCTACTGA
Source organism: Bacteroidota bacterium (assembly GCA_039028075.1). Classification (GTDB taxonomy): domain Bacteria; phylum Bacteroidota; class Bacteroidia; order Cytophagales; family Cyclobacteriaceae; genus Fulvivirga. The sequence continues at coordinate 5,585 of JBCCIX010000026.1, forward strand.
AGATCATATTGAATTCGCCAAATGCCAAAACGAATGGGAGTGGCCTTACCATAGCTACGTCATTAAGGAATTTGAAAAAGGGGAATTGACCATTTCAGGAAAGCCAAACCACCTAGCAATTGTAGATCTCTACAAAAATAAATTGAAAACGTATACGCTGGACAATGGTTTCGGAACAATTAGAGACCTCATTATTGACGATGAAGGCAATTACTGGGCCGCATTAAAGAATGGGGTATTCAAAATAGACCTGAAAAAAAATGTGTATCAATTAATCAATTCTCAGAATTCAAAACTCAGTAATGACAAGGTTTACAATCTTTTGTTACATCACGACTCCCTCTTAATCGCCACTAATTCAGGCCTAAATATTTATGATATCGGCCAAGCTGCAGTGGTGAAAAGCATTTACCAAACTGATGGTTTGGTAAATGACATTGTGTACAGCTTAAAGAAAGATCAACGTGATAGGGTATGGATAAGTACAAACAACGGGATTAGTATGTTAGATCTCTCTACTATGTCATTTACAAACTATCTCGAGGAAGATCATTTTCTCGATGACGCTCATTATCAAGGTGATGGACAGATCTTTTTCGGAGGCTATGACGGAATTACCTCTTTTAACCCTTTGGAAATTGAATCTCAAGCCTTTAAATCTGATCCAGTCATTGAAAAGTTTTATCTTTTCAACGAGTTGGTAACCCCCAATTCTCCACCAGATCAAGAGGCAATTCTTCCTACCTCCATTTCTACACTGGAAGCTTTACATTTAGACTACACGCAGAACAGCTTCTCTTTCGACTTCAACGCCTTCCCGTTCAATTACCCTAACAACAACAAATTCAGGTACCGATTAATCGGCCAGAATGATCAATGGGTTTACCCGATCAGATCCAACCGATTTGCCTCTTACTCCGGACTGCCACCCAAGCAGTACGAACTTCAGGTCCAAGTAAGTCAAGGCAGAGAGGTATGGACCCCTTCTACGGTGCTTAAAATCAATATCATTCCTCCTTTCTGGCGACAGACTTGGTTTCAATACCTGGCCTACTTCACACTAATAATATCGGTGTACACGCTGTATCGCTTGAGGATGATGAATATCCGAAAACGAAATCGGATGCTAAATAAAAAAGTGAAAGAGCAGACCTCTAAACTCGTCGAAAAAAACAAGCAAATCCTTAAGCAAAAAAATAAAATTCAAAAATTTGCCGAAAAATTACACGAGGCGGATGAGGCAAAACTCCGGTTTTTCACCAATGTTTCACACGAGTTTAGAACCCCGCTCACTCTGATTTTAGGACAGCTCAAAAATCTCAGCGGCGAACATGCACATCAGGCCATACGATCCATAAAGAATAACTCGCTTAGGTTGCACAGGTTAGTGGAGCAATTAATAGATCTTAGGAAACTAGATAGTGATCAAATGAGACTTTCAATAAGTCATAATGACATTGTTTCATTTACGAAAAACATATTAGATTCATTTTCTTTTGCGGCGGATCAAAAAAAGATCAAACTATCTTTTACATCGAATGCTGATAGCATCATGCTTTGGTTCGATACCGATAAGATGGATAAAATACTTTATAATCTTATTTCCAATGCCCTAAAATACACTCCTGAACACAAATCTATTTCAGTGGCGATATCAAAGCAGCAAAACGAAGTAACCATTTCAATCAAAGACGAGGGAATAGGCATAGAAAAAAGCCAGTTAGATAAGGTTTTTGAACGATTTTACAGAGGCAATCAAAATTCAATTGAAGGTCATGGAATAGGGTTATCCCTGGTTAAAAATTTTGTTGAAATCCAGAATGCCAAGATACACGTCACAAGTCTCATGGGTCAGGGCACTGAATTTTTATTGTCTTTCAAAGCCGGTAAAAAGCATTTTTCAAGTTCAGAACTACTTGCAAGTGATGATCAAAGCATTTCCTACGTAGATCATGAGGTTCAGAAGTTTCCTGACCATTGGGAACCGTATAATGCCGGGAAAGAAATCCTTGTGGTTGAGGACAATATGGAGTTAAGTCATTTCATCAAACAGGTGTTGAGCAAGTACTATCGTGTGATCCTGGCAAAAGATGGTATAGAGGCGTTAGAGATACTAGAAAAAGTACAACCAGAACTGGTAATCTCAGATGTTATGATGCCGAAGATGGATGGCATAACTTTCGCTAGAAAAGTAAAACAAAATTCGGCCACAAGCACAATACCAATTATTCTTCTCTCCGCTAAAAGTGATTCCGAAACCAAAATTACCGCCTTGGAAATTGGAGTGGAAGGGTTTATGGAAAAGCCTTTCAGTACGCAATTTTTGTTGCTCAGAGTCAATACTATTTTATCCAACAGAGCAAAATACAGGCAATATATCGTAGAGCATGATTCGAAACTAGAAAGCTCCAACCCGCTTAATCAAATTGATAAAATATTCTGGAAACACATTACCGGATTTATGAATGAAAATCTGTCTAATTCTCACCTTTCCGTGGACGACATGAGTAAAGAGATGAATATGTCCAGAGCCAGTTTCTACAGAAAATTCAAAAGTATCTCCGAAGATAGTCCCGGTGATCATTTACGTAAAGTCAGGCTAATTAGGGCCAAAAACCTTCTGATTGAAAGCGAACTTTCTATCGCTCAGGTATCTGATGCCGTAGGGTTTCAGAGCTTATCTCATTTTAGAAGAAGCTTTAAACAGGAATTTCAAAAAACACCTTCTCAGATTAGAACTCCCGATTCTTACCTCACTACAAGTGTAAATAAATAGGCATTGAAATCAGGGTATCTATTCCAATATACGTGTTAACAGGCGACACTTCTCTTTACTTAAATATGATATGATGAAAAAACTTTACGTAGGAATCTTTTTATTGACCGTCTTCTCCATGACGCTTAAAGCTCAAATGACGGAGATTATGGTGTCACCGGGGGATTCGACTCTTGATGCCGCCGTCTTTGAAGCGGCTGCGGCTGGCAACCTTAGTACCACAACTTTTGTACTCCAAAGAGGGGGCGAGTACATTATTGGCGATCGTATTAATAATGAGGTAGAAGAAATTTCATACGATTTAACTATAGTAGCGGCCGAGGGAGATGGAAACAGGCCTGTGCTACGACCAAAGTTTGGTAATGACAGACCTTTTGACCTCGACGGATCGGAGACAACCGTAACTTTGCGAAGCTTGTTCATTACCGGTATTTCTACCGAACCTGATGATATTCAGGATAACCATATGATTCGCTTAGATGGTGATAATCTGGATGTGATCATTGAGGATTGTCATATCGACGGTAACTATCGATCCGGGATACAAGTTCGAAACGACGGCGGCTCACTTATGGTTAGGAATTCTATTATATCGAATATCATAGGTGTAGATACAGACTTAGACGACCCAAGAGGAATGGGAATCAGGTTATCAGGGGAAACGGAGGTAACCGTTGAAAATACTTCTTTCTACAACATGGATGATTCCGGATTTACGAATACCGAGGGCGAAATAACCAGTCCAATCAGCATCAATAATTGTACATTCGCCAATATCGGTCAAGACGGTATTCGACTTGACGAAGCGGCGAGCGCTACTATCACGAATAGTATGTTTGTGAACGTGGGCATCTTGCGCAACCTTAATCAAACTTCCGATAGTGTTTTTGTCATTCAATTATTAGATTCCATGTCTACCGATTACACACTATCAAATAATACCTTTTTTGTAGATACCACCACCTACTTAGATTCATTTTTAGACACTCTTATCCAGGTGAAAACCTTAAACAGTTTGGCGGCGGCCGTGGCAGATGAATCCACTTTTCTGAGTGAGGCAATCGTATTTAATAATCTACCGGATGGATTCGACACCTCAGCGTCGGATAAGAGCGGCTGGAATGCTACTTCACTAGATGGCGACTTTGGTTATAGTCAGGAATTCGCTTCCTATACCGGTGGAATTGACGGCACTATCATCGGCGATACCAACTGGACTTTTGAAGAACCACCCGTGATAGCCGGAGTTGAAGATATCATTGGCATAAGTATCTATCCCAATCCTGCTGCTCATTACATCGCTTTTAACCTAGGTGAACGAACGACACAGATTCAAGCGGTAGAAATAGTTGATTTTTCAGGTAGGCTTATGCGTTCAATAGAAGCCTCAAAAGCAGAAATTGTCGGTTCCGAATTAAGGGTAAACGTGAGCAATTTATCCGATGGCTTATACTTTACCCGTATTCGTATGACTAACCAGGAAGTCCTAGGAAATAAATTTATTGTACTTAAGTAAATATCAACTAACCAAGTATCGATCATGACCTTCTGCTACGCTAAGTTTTAGAAGGTTATGATAGCGTACTAAACGATTTCACTTTTACTGCGATGAAGGCTGATGGCTACTCTCTATCATCCTTTTGTTGAGGTTTCCATTTCGTGTGTGAAATAACTCAAATCCGTTCTTTAAATATTACGGACCAAATAAGTGATGCTTAGAAGTGAATAAAACTCGTTCATTATTACCTCTGTCCGCCTAAATTTTTTAAACAAGTACAAAAGTGCCCTAAAAATAATAGGGGTTGGTTTGCCAAGTTGTGCATGTAAAAAAAATTAAGCCAATACAATAGCTTGCTTTTAATAAAACACATCCGTTACAATCCGTTACAATCCGTTAAGCATCAACGGACCTACCTTTCTATATGAAACGCATTAATTAGGCATCCTTGATAATTGCTTTCTGTCTATGAAATCGCATTTTAGCTTCATCCAGAAATTTTCTGATGGCTTTATAGGTATGTACTAACCTCAAAACAAGCAGTTTTAGTTGATTTTTCAGGTTTTAAGTAAGGTTTTTCATCCCGGTAGTTGCTCACCGGGACGAAACACCTGTCCGCCGTACAAGACTTTGGAAGGCGGGAAAGAAAAAGGCGCCACGAATAAAGTGTTACTATTCAGCTACGCCATCAAAAGCGAAAAAAACCCCTTTTAACGTCATTCCTGTCTGCCAGAAGCGAAGGGCAGTGCGAGAACAGGAATCTGCTGTCTAGTTGATCGTGAACCATTCTCTTTGGGAATGTATTAGGTTTTCGTTCCTCGACTTCGCAGATTCCTGGTCTCCCACCAACCCTGCCCACGGCCAACGCCAGGAATGACGTCCATATTTTTAGAGTTTAGAATTATTCATAGCTGAATAGTAACAATAAAGTCCATTCTCCCCGCAAAACGCTCAAAACCAACCCCGTATGCTTGCCTACCCACAAGCCCTGAATGGACCGCGCTATTCGTGGACAAGCTCCCCACCTTGCCCTAAAGAATTTTCAAGTGAGCCCTATTTACTTTGCTCTTTAAAGGTTTGGGTCGAGACAAAACATAGGCTTTTAAAAATTAGTGTTTCTTTTTTGGCTAAAATTCACCACTTGGATTACGTAGCTTTTGGTTCCCATCCATTTTCATAATCCCTTTTCCAATAACTCATGGCTTTTTCGTTATTCAAAATTTTTCCAGACTTGGGATCAATGTTAAGACTAACTTCCAGGTCCTGAGCGATATTACCCAAATGACAAAGGTGCGTTGAAATGCTCGCATCATCTATCGGAGCATGAAGCGTTTCTCCTTCTCTGATGGCCGCAAAAAAATTCTTGATGTGATTTACGGTTAGAATATCAAAACCTATTGTATCCTCAGTGGCAGTAGCCGCATCCATAGGACTTTCTTCTCCGATGAAGTTGATCTCATTACCTTTTAAATCATATAACCAATAGCCTTTTCTGGTAAGCATGATTGTACCTTCGGTCCCATAAATCATGGCACCTCTGCCCCTGCCGTACAATTGATGTCCGTTACAACTTCTTCCTTCCCAATTAATGGTTTTACCCTCTTCAAACTCGTAGCTTGCTAATTGTGTATCATAGTATTCCCAATCGTCCTCTTTAAAGTGTAGGCGTCCCCCGGTAGAAGTGACTCTCTTCGGTAGATTTACGCCTAGTGCCCATCTGCATATATCTATTTCATGTGTCCCATTATTATGAATTTCACCGGTGCCCCAGGTTCTAAACCAGTGCCAGTTATAAGGATGCACATTGTCGCGATAATCTTCTCTTGGGGCCGGTCCTTGCCACAAATTCCAATCTAATGTATCGGGAACCGCCACTTTCTTACCTTCGCCTATCGAACCCCTGGTGTTCGAGTACCACGCCTTGGCCGCGTAGGCATTTCCAATACTTCCATTTTCAATATCGGTTATAGCTTTTCGAGAGCTTATGGAAGAACGTTGCTGATTTCCCATCTGACAGACCATACCTGTTTTTCGATAAACCTGAACTAATAAGTCATTCTCATACAGATTATGGCTGCACGGCTTTTCTATGTACACGTGCTTTCCTGCTTGCATAGCCATGATCGCCATAGGAGCATGCCAATGTTCTGGGGTAACGATGATCACGGCATCCACGCTCTCCTTTTCAAGTATTTTTCTAAAATCCTTTTCCTTTTTTACCTTGTATCCCAACCACTCTTTGGCCGTTGCTATAAATGTATCTAAACGAAGCTGATCCACATCGCACGCATAGACAATTCGCATCTCGGGCATATTGGCAGCTGATTTCAAAAAAGCCTTAGATCTACCTCCGGTACCAATCACTGCCACATTTATAGTTTCGTTAAACGGATTCGCAAATAAGTTTCCGGCAGAGGTGATAAATGGTAAACTGATCGCAGCGGCAGACGTATTTTTTATAAAATTTCTTCGGTTCGTTTTCATTCATAGAATCATTAAGTGAATATAAGTTCGGGATAATCATCCCAATGGGTGATCTTTTCTTCATGAAGTGCCTCAAGTGCCATTTGTATGCATTTGGACGTATTTGCGCCGGTTTTAATGTCAGAATACACTTTTTTTCCCTCTATCACTGCATCTCTGAATTGTTGTAGCGCATCGAGGGTTGGATTGTTTCCAGGTGCCTTTATAGGTACTCCCTCACCTTTTGCCCAGGCTTCCCTGGTAGCGCCGGAAACACCGTCAACCATACCTAAATCACCATTATTTTTGGGCTTTTCAATAAAAATTTCTGCCATGGTCATCTTAAGTAGTATGGTGGCCTTAGATCCCAAAATCCTAATCTCATAACCATTTTGGCTATTCGTGGTAGTGCAAGTAAACGTAGCGTCTAATCCCGAGGGGTATTCCATAAGCAGATGCACATTATCGAAAGTTTCCCTGCCGTCTTTGTAATGGTCTATACCTCCAAAACCACTCATCCGGGACGGATGACTTTCCGTTACCCAATTGATGTAATCAATTTGATGTGACATCAGTTCAGCGGTAAGTCCTCCAGAATATTCCCGATACATCCTCCAGTTAAGCATTCTCTCAAATTTTGGATGCGGAACCGGCTTTCTCCAATCCGTTTGACGATTCCATTGACAATGGTAAGCGGTTATGTCTCCGATATATCCACTTCGGATAATTTCTCTGACCTTTTTATATAGTGGGCTACTGTGGTACTGATGACCCGTTTGAAAAACCAAATCCTTTTTTTGATTTGATTTGTTAATCACCGGCTGAATATTATCCATACCTTTCACCATGGTTTTTTCGCAGTACACATGCTTACCGGCATCAAGCGCATCAATGGCAATTTCATGATGATTAAAGAAAGGCGTGGAAATGATCACAGCATCTACCTCGGGATCATCAAGTAATTGCCGGTAATCACCATAGGTCGCTGCCTTAGGATCAAGTGCTTTTGCCTCTTCCAGTCTGAAGGGAAGTATATCAGCTAATGCCACAACTTCGATGCCTTCTATCTCCTGAACGAAACGTTGTAAACCCTTTCCCCGGTTTCCCGTACCTATTATCCCTACTCTTACAATTTCACGCCGAGACCAAATAGTGTTCGTATTTCCATAGGCATAAAGTACGCCTCCCGTACCCAGCAGACTCGTAAATACAAATTGTCTTCTTTTCATCTAATCATTCAGTTCCCTGATTTTTATGTTTCTAAAACTCACTTCATCATGATGATCGTGCAACATAATGCGACCCGTATCCCATCGACCAAAATTCTCGTGCTCGGCATATTTACTGTAAAGTACTAAAGCCTTAAACATCTGTGAGAAACGGTCATATTCAACCATTTTTACGTGATTAAGCCAGTGCTCCACTTTCCCGTTTTTGGAAACGATTCTGGCCCTGTTCCACGTCCCAACTCCTTTGAAAGGATCCTTTTTTACTCCTGACGACAAAGATTCCGCCGCCACGAGATCATATAAGGCGGCCAATCTCCTATTGCCCTCGATCCCTTTATCTGCATCCGGATGCCTCTCATTATCCAAAATTTGATATTCACAGGCACTGATCGTACGCTCTTCATTCACAAAATAACGTATGCCACTGTTTGCACCTTGGGTGAGGTTAAAATCCAACTCCAGTTCAAAGTTGCCAAACTGATCTAAGGTGATAATATGTTCTCCTTTAGAGTTTTCTCTATCGGCCAGGACCGTAAGCACCCCCGCTTCAATTTTCCAGCCTTGCGCTGGAAAATCTTGAGAATGAGCCCCTCTCCACCCTGCTGTACTGACCCCATCCCATAAAAGACGAACCCCATTTCTCTTCTCCGATTCCGTCAGCTGGTTTCTTAAATAACTGATCTCCGGCACCCTGGGATCTAATTTCAGATATTTTTCTACCTCTTCCGTGAGTATCTTGAAATTTCTCCATTTTACCGAATATCCTTCTTTTTTCTTTCTATCTCCGATGCTGTGCACCTGGAGGCCGATAAATCCCTCCGTCGACAGGTCATCTACCAAGCGGCTGCACTGCCTGCCGTTCACGTAGGTATTGAGCACATTTCCATACGCTTCAATTCTGAATTTGTTCCATGTACCCATTTGAAAGGCCTCTCTAGCCGCTTCATTTCTGCTCAAAGGATAGAGCCACCCTCTTCTTCCTTGCTCATAAATTCCTCCAGTCCATTTCCTTTTCTTGGGATCAATTTCGCATTGATAGCCATAAACTACTCCACCATCTCCCTCAGCCGAACGAAATTGAACTCCTGCATTGAGCTCATTGGAAAGGTACACTTCGAACTCTAATATGAAATCACCATATTTTTTTGTCGTACATAGATATGTACTGGGTGTGTTCATCGTGGCTATCCCCACAATGGATCTCTCATTTACCTTGAATTCAGCATTTCCTCCTTTTATTGACCAACCACTTAAATTCTCACCATTGAAAATAGGTGTCCATTTTTGTGCAAATGTTGTCGATAAACCAAATGACAGCGTTATAAAAATAAAAAGCGCGTTACTTTTCATTCGTTTATTGATTTTCTCCAAGCCAGGAATTCCCTTAATAAGTGTGATTTAACCTCCGGAAATTGCGCGGAAACATTCTTGGTTTCCGTTGGATCGACATTGATTTGGTAGAGTTCCCAATCGCTTTCTTCCCCTTCTCTAACGAGCTTCCAGTCTTTGGTTCGCACCGCCTGACCATCTTCCCACTCAAAAAATAAAGGGTTTCTTTTCTTTTGGTTGAGATGTGTAAAAGCCCCCAAAAGACTCACTCCTCTCATGGGCATAATCTTCTCTCCATTTACTTCTTTGGGGTAAATAGCTCCGGTCAACTCTACCACCGTGGGCATGATATCCATAAAGTGTACGAGGCTTTCACTATTTATAGCGCTTTTCACTTTAGCCGGCCAATGCACTACCATTGGTGTTCGGATCCCTCCTTCGTAGCTGTAATTCTTAAAATATCTGAATGGCGTATTGGCCACATTCGCCCAGGAGGCACCAAGCGATACCCATCGGTCGAGCGAACCTATCTCTGCGGAGTCGTTATCGTTCTTGAGGTTGACCAATACGTCAGATGCTCCATTATCAGACATGAACAGAATGAGCGTATTTTCAAGTTGACCTTTTTGTCTTAGTTTATCCATGAGCCTTCCTACGTTTTGATCCAGGCGATCGATCATGGCTGCGTAGACCTCCATTTTTTTTGCTTCCTCTTTTTGCTCTTGAATAGATAGCTCCTTCCAGTCTCTTCCAGAGAATTCCGATAGTCTGAAATCTGAATCAAACCATCCTAATTCCTTTTGTCGGCGAAATCTTTGCCTCCTAATGGACTGATACCCGGAATCGTATTTTCCGCGGTATTTTTTGATATCCTCCGGCCAGGCCATTAAAGGATCATGAGGCGCGGTATATGATACGTAGAGAAAAAAGGGGTCCTCCTCCGAAGTGGCTTCCTCAATGTAATCCAAAGCGTAATTTGTAAAGTAATCAGTACTGTAAAAATCCGGCGGTGGAGTGTATGGACTGATCACCAAACTATCAATGCACCATGTACGCATACATTTTTGTGCCGGCTTTGCCTCATTTTTTCTTTGATGCCCCGGATTAAAGTGGTTGCTGGCTCCATCTCTTAATCCGTAATATCTGTTGAACCCAAGGGAAAAGGGGTTTTGGATTCCATGGTGCTTTCCGGACCAAAAAGTCTTGTAGCCGGTCGTCTGAAGAACTTGTCCTAAGGTGACGGCATTCGTTATTGGCTTTTTAAAGTCTATTCCAAACCCACATTCCTGGGCGTACAATCCGGTCAACAAAGCCGCCCGGGAAGGGAAGCACTTTGAAGTATTGTATGAGTTAAAAAAACGCATACCATTAGCGGCTAGCTGATCAATATTTGGGGTTTCTATTTCGCTACCGTAGCAACCCAGATCTGACCAACCCATATCATCGACGAGAATCAATACAATATTCGGTCTTGGCGCTTCTTTATCGCACGAAATAAGGAGAGCAATACAAACTAAGTGAACGATATTGAAGATCTTAAATTTCACATCAGCAACCCCTGTGTCGCGGTTAATTTAGTATAGCTTTACTCTTTTTTTAGTACTTTTTTGATTAAGTCCAAAGTGAAACACGAAAAAGATGGTGATCACCATGACGTCGAACGCGTATTTTTTTGCAAAGCACGGAACGAAACCGGAGTTTCCATTACTACGGAAATAACTCGCACACCTGTAGCACCTTTTCGAAAATAAAAGCATGCCATTTGTAGTCGACCAAAACGGAAGAACCACGGATTCTGAAGTTGACAGTAGCTACATCATTGCCTAGCACATTATCGCTACCTGACCAGCGTAAAGTCTGCCCATCAAATAGTTATAGAGAGGATCAGTTAAAACCTAAAGACCGACACCGCACTACTACCACTTGCAGGTGCTTCCAATCAATCCAGATGACTAGTCGAAATTTCCGTACCGGCCTAACCCAAAGCAGGACCATAGCACTGAAATTATTTTGATCCTCGTTGAAGCTAGACCCCTTGAATATGTTGATCACCAGGTACCCAGTCTCCTTTCAACAGTATCAATTTCACATTTTCCTTACTGAGCAAGAAGATCAAATACATAATTCCCCGTAAGACCTGATTTCCTGGCTCCGATGGATTCCCCGGTGGCTGTAAAAGTAAGCCGAAGAGCTGATGCATCAGCATTAACCAGAGTGTTGATCGTAACCCCATCTACTATGAGTACGTCTAGAGTGGTTCCAAAATCCCAAAGACCACCCCCGGTAAAAATAGGATCTCCATTAGAGGTACTGAAGGTTTTATCGTCACCAAAGGTTATGGTAAAGTTCGAAAACGATGCCTCTGTGACATCAGTGCCTTCGAAAGTAACGGTTTGAGCCTGCCAAGACTTTGCAATCATTTGTAGCTGCATCTCTTCCTCAGAAGGACCATCATTGTCATCGTCATCGCCACATCCCATCATCAGAAGTGTTCCTAGCAATACGGTCATTGATACTAAGTATTTTAGATTTTTCATTTTTAGGTATTTATTATTCTTTAATCACTTTACAACTTTAGAACCTTCTGCTCATTGATTGAACTCAAACCAGTAGTACCCCGCTTCCAATTCGTACCTTTGAAATTGATTCACTGCAAACTCAATAACGCTAATCTCCCGGTTTATTTGACCTATGGTTTTGACTGAACCCGCCCCTGAAATCCAATCGAATTGGGGATTTTTTTCCAGGTTTTGTAATTTGATAGGACATAGTATTGTGCTGGTCATTTTCAATTTTCAAAATTAGTACGCTTAGCGAGTCCTCTTTCTTACCTCACGTAAAGCATAGAACCCAAGGGTCTATCTTGCAGCCCTTGAATTTGCCTTTACTGAGAGTATTGAAGTAAAAAGACCCACTGTACAACTGTTATTGTTTTTACGGTCAGCCTTATAACGATATTACCTAGGCTTACCCTTACCTTTATCTGAAGAACCCCCGCCTTAAAGTACTTGAAGGGCTCTTTCCATTCATTTTTTTGTGGTTTTACCGATGATCGCCAGTAGAGTTGTTGTTCCAGACACTGCGAGCTATTTTCTCACTTCATACCAACTATGCTTAGCGTACCGTTTTTAAAGAAAAGTGTCAATCTTACTTGCTTTAAGGGAAGCTTTCACTTTTCACATTTGTACAAGCGCCCTAATCATTGTTTTTTGATTTACCTTACTTTAACTTTCGTCTGGTGTTAAGAACATGAAAGGAAAAAGGGTCACTATAAAAGATATTGCGGAACGACTAAACCTGTCCACCTCTACCGTTTCCAGGGCTTTAACCGGTCACTCGGACGTTAAGACAGAAACCAGAAAACTGGTGTCTAATTTGGCTGAAGAACTAGATTATCGTCCGGATCCCTTAGCTGTCAACCTCAAACAAAGAAAGACCAAGATCATAGGCCTTATTATACCTCAAATTGTAAATCGCTTTTTTTCCAAAGCTTTAGCCGGCATCCAAGAGGTGGTCAATCGTGAGGGTTACAATATTATCATC
>JBCCIX010000027.1:0-18333 GCA_039028075.1 Bacteroidota bacterium
ACCAGCTTGGAATAAGAAGCTTCATACGAACCCTGAACCTCTGTCAAACTAAGTAAAGAGGATTGAGGATGGTAGCGTATGATTCTGGAATGAAATACGCCTTGTTTGTATTTAAACGTATTACCATCATCGATATATAGTTCGAACTCATTTTGTATATCACCTTTATACAGATGGATTTCTAATGTATCACCTAATTCTGAAGTATTCCGGCCCACTTCCGGTGCCATAGGAATGATGGCCGACTCTTGAACGTAAACAGGTAAGGTTTCAATAGAACACTCTACCAGCATCTCAATATCACCAGTTACTAATTTATCCGTAAAAAAGTTGAACCATTTACCTGGAGGCAGATAAACCTTGGTAAACTCCTTAGAACTTTCCACTGGAGCAATGAGCATGGAGGGACCGAAGAGAAATTGTTGTTGGAAAGCCTTTTCGTACACCCGGGAAATTTCTGTGTAGTTAATTGCCAAACTTCGAGCTACCGGCATTCCGGTTTGTGTAGATTCGTAAAAACACGAATACAGGTAAGGCATAAGCTTATACCTTAATCGAATGAAATTCCTTGATATCTCCTCCACTTCTTCACCGTACGACCAAGGTTCGGAATCACGGCTGTTGACCATGCTGTGGCCACGAAAGAAAGGAGTAAAGGCACCTACTTGAATCCATCGCGCAAATAAATGCTCAGAAGCATTGCCTACAAACCCACCTACGTCGTAGCCGGCGAAGGTGATACCGGCGAGACCCATACTATTGACCAGGCGCACACCAAGCATTAGGTGCTCATCGCTGGCTATATTATCACCCGTCCAAACAGCGGCATATCGTTGAACCCCCGAAAATCCCGCGCGGGTTAAATTAAAGGGACGCTTTCCTTTTAGTAAGTCTTTGGCACCTTCATACGTACTTTTTGACATAAGCATGCCGTAGACGTTTCTGGCTTCGCGGGTAGTAGTTCTGTTGCCGTCAAATTCAAATTCAATGAGCTCCGGCAGCGCATTTCCCCAAGTAGCAATTTCATTCATATCATTCCAGAAGCCGTCTATTTCAAAGTCAGTGTAGGTTTTGAGCCTGTTCTTCCACCAGGCCCTGGCCCGGCTATCCGTAAAATCAGGAAAATGACACCACCCTGGCCATACCTCTCCCGAGTAGTTGGTGCCGTCCGGATACTTCACGAAAATATTCTCTTCCAATCCCGACTCGTAAGGTTCATATCCTGCTTCAATTTTTATTCCGGGGTCGCACATTACCACCACGTGGAAGCCTTTTTCTCTAAGCGCATGGATCATTCCCTTAGGGTTTTTGAAATGCTCCTTGTCCCAGGTGAAGATCTTGAAATTTTCCATGTAATGTATGTCGAGTACAATTACATCTGCTGGTATATGCTTTTCTTGAAAGGTATTGGCAAGACTTAGCACCTCTTTATCCGGGTAATAGCTGTACCGACACTGCTGGTAGCCGATGCTCCAGAGCGGGGGCAGTGGCATATTTCCCGTGAGCCCAGTGTAATGTTTTATGACCTCGGCTACGGTTTCACCATAGATAAAATAATAATTCAGATCCCCACTATCTACCGAAAAGCTCGAAAACCTATCATTCGAAGCGCCGAAGTTAAAGTGAGACTTATACGAATTATCTAAAAAAATACCGTAGCATAAACCCGAATGTAAACCTATGTAAAAAGGAGTGGAGCAATAAAGAGGATCGGTTCCCTTGTCGTAGGCGTATTGGTCCGTATTCCAATGTTCATATGCTTTGCCTCTTCGATCAAGATTGCCGGTTTTTTCGCCCATACCTATAAACCGTTCTCCCTTTTTTAAGGATTTGTAATTGGTGATTTGCTCGCCGATCCAAGAAATGCCAAAGTCCTTCTCATCGTTGTTTAGAATTTGTCCTTTTGCATTTTTAAATGTCAGTGTACAATTATCTTTCAACATTTCTATCCAGACCTTTCCGGTGTTGAAAATATACTGTTCGCTATTTTCCACAACTTCCAACTCGCCCCTGGGTTCCATATTGACAGCGTAAGAATGTCGTTGTGGATTATCCCTGTAGACGTGCATCCGTACAATGTTTTCATTATAGCAGATGAGATTAATCTTACCAAAATCCGCATCAAAATTGAACCCGTTTGGAATTGACCGGAAACTCTGCACTGAACCGAGACTTTGGTACCGCTTTGATGAATAATTTGCCATTATAACAAAAGAGGTTAGGCGTTCTTTTTCTGTTGTAGGATAGCGAAGGTATAATTAAGTTAACTATTCCCTTAGATTAAGTACGTAAAATCTTACACAAAACGGTTGAAAAGCGGGTTTGCTTAGTATCGCGCAATGTTGAAAACAGGTGATTTTTTAAGTTACGCATTCTTGTTTTCCGGCTAGATTTTTGAAAAAATAAAAAAATTGTCATTTAAAGCGTCTAAGGGTAGATTTCCTCTTTCTTAGCCTCTAACTCTTACTGTTTTTGAGTGCCATGAACGTTAGTAGTATTCACGCCGGTGCAGCTCCATCCCTGGGCCAAAAAAGGAATTTTGATTAAAAATAACTTGGATTTAGGATCAATTCCTATGGGTACTGATTAGCCCTGAATCCAAAGCCTCGTACAATAACGGAAGACGTCCATTGTCAACTCCTACATACCGAATGTTCGGGTTGTGACTGATATCGTTCTTATCGGTAAATAGATAGCCCGGCTTAGGAACAGGCATAGCATGCCCCATAACTTTAATGTCAACACGTTCTATGATTGGGTTGATGTCTTCCTTAAAATAGGCACTCATGTGGTCAACTGTCATTTCGGCTATAGCTGTTTGGTTCCCTTCGGCATTGATCAAATCTTGGCGTGCGGCAGGAGGTAGGCAGTAGTAACCGGTCAGCACTCTGAATTTTGAATGATTAAGCTGTGTATCTGAATCCACAAAGCCCAAGAACGTCGTATCGCTTGTGAGCATTTCATTCTGCCAATAGCCCAATTTTTGCAATTCATTTTTAATGACCACATTCACTACCATCCAGGGCGAGATTTCGTTATCGATAAACAGATCGTAGCCAGGTGGGTAGATATATTTTAGGGCGTGCTTCTGACCTGCATAAATGATCTTTTTTGTGTCAACCACTTTCACTTGCCTATTGGCAACGTCGACGATTTCTGCCTTAAACCCTTCGGGAGTTTCGGTTATCCTTTTGACTAAATGTTGCTTAAGAATCTGATCATCCGAAAGACGGTCAGCCATTTTCTTAATAAAGTAATTATTTCCCTCCGGAGGGCTAAAAAGCTCCACGATTTCATCATAGTAAGGCCGGCAGGTAAAATAGTGAATACCGGCGAGCGCGGACACCTTACTTGTTTCACTGCCGTAATCATCTTTCATGTGATAATCAAGACCTCGAATAAATTCAGGGGTCAGTTTTAATTTTTGGTTTAAAAAATCGAGAAAGGTAATCGTATTCAAATGCCGGTGTCCTTCAGCAATAAGCCGGGTGGGCAGCATCATTTCATTCTTATAGCTCCTGACTAGGTTCAGAAAATCTTTTTTTAGTGGGGATTCAGCTAACACATCCTTTCTAAATTTACCATTATCAAAGCATTGATTTTTCCTGCGGTGGGTGATCAGATACCGGTCGTCTACAAAACTCCAGCGATCGTTCCAGGATTGGTATTTTATGATGTCGAGTTCTGATAAAAATTGCAATACTTCAGACCCATAGTTGGAAGGGTAGGAAAGATCATAGTGTGCACCCTGTGAGAACAGTAGATCCTTACTTCGGTAAGCGGAAGAGGTACCTCCAAGCTCTTCTGAAAGCTCACACAGCAGATAGTCAGTGCCATGAAGTCTACTGGCTGAGGCCAATCCGGCTATACCACCTCCGACCACCAATGTTTCAATCGTATTTATATTTACTTGAGTAAATTTATTACTTTCATATACTAAATGACCGGTTTTTACATCTGAATAGAAGTGGATCGGATACGGCACTTTTTCGGTTAGCCAGTCACAACTCTTAAGTAAAATGGGTAAACTTATCAGTGCAGACGATTTTATAAATTCTCTTCTTTTCATTTTCTAGCATCTCGATTTTTAGTTCGAGACCTCGGAGGCAACCTGGGAATATGGTTGTTTATGATATGTGCGCTTCATTCTAAAAATACCTTTTTAACGTACGGATTCTTCTTGTTGGCCTTCCAAATAAAACCGTCTAAAATATAGTGGGTGACCTGGGGGACAGAAAGCAAGGCCATGGCTAATGCGGTGGCCAACGTTGAGGTTACCGGATTGAATGGATAGTTGAAAATTCGAGCAAAAACGTTTTCATTTTCCCTATATACAAGCATATCCCAGAGATACTCTTCTCCAAGCGCTAACATAAGTACCACCATCAGCATAAAAGCTACATGTATAGCTATCTTACCAATGGGTATACGTTGAACGGCCTGTTTCTTTCGTTCCACGTAGAAAAACATTAAAGCCATATACGGGATGCCGTGTGCCACTACATTAGTGAGCGAGAAGGCAAAATCAGAATTAAAATACACAATGCCCAAAAACCAATTGAAAGCGGTAGTGATCACCCATAGTACTTTTCCGAATGGGAAGGAAAGTCGGTGTTTTTGATGAAGATATATCTCCTGAATGAGCCAATAGGCAAGTACCGCCAGGTAGAGTGAAGTTCCGATAGGGTTGAAATACGAAATAACTGGTGCTAGCGAATCGGTTAGCTCAGATAGATTAAAGAAATCTCCGTCCACGAACCAGCTAAATTCGCGTCTGGTATTGAGATGCCAGTAAAGAACGGGATACAACATACCAAGATAGATGGCGGACTTGTCGCTAACACGTTTTTTTACATCGACTTTGCCGTATCGAGCTTGATACAGACGCATAAAGCCATATTGCTGCTTTATAAAATGATAAAGTGCCAAGTAAGCCAGAATAGTCCAAAAGGTATGGATAGAAATCACAGCGGCTACAAAAAATACGGTTACTGCAATGAACGGCGCAAGAACTAACAGCGTCTTATGACGTTGAAACTCGTCCTTATCTAGATAAGTTCTGAAGATAGTGCTCCAGACATGGCTAACGTCAATACCTATAATGATCACCACCCAAAACCAAAGGGGGATGTCATGTTGGTGCCATGTTGCAGGCACTAAAAAGCAAACTAACCAACAAATCCATACGGGCGATCCCAATAGCCAAATGTCTGTGTGCTTATTAAATAGCCAGATTCTCGCTCTCATTGCAGTTTCCAGGTGCCGGTGGTATAAAACTGTTGCACAATAGGTTCTTTCAAGCTATTCACTATCGTATCGGGGGCTTCGAAAGGTTTTCCAAAAGCTAACATCATTCGGACCGCCTCCTTGTTGAGCCATTTTGTCTCGATTTGATCAAATTCAGTATTTTCTATGCGTGTATTAATTTCGCTGCGATTCACGTCTTTAAAACCTATGATCCAGCCCCACTCCCCCAGAGTCAAGACTTGATTGTGAACCGGGAGCGTGGTAAAGTTGGAGGTCTGCATGGTAAAGTTGATGCAGTTATACGCTTTTGTCGCAAAATACGGACTACCGGCCTGGGTAACTATTATTCCTGTTTGGCTCAAAGCCTCGTGGCAGAGATAATAGAACTCTCGTGTATAATACTGGTTTAATTCGATATCTACCGGATCCGGGACATCAACGAAAATAAGGTCATACGTCTCTTTGTGGTTAGTTAAATGAGAAAAAATGAAATCCTCGATGTAGTTTATCCTTTTATTATGCAAAGCTCCCTGATTCAGTGATGAAAAATAAGTGACGCTTTTCGCCATCTCATAAAGGTCAATATCAATAGGGGCGATGTCGATCAATTGGATATCCTGATATTTCAAAAGCTGGTGGATCAGTAAACCATTTTCACCGCCTATAACCAGTACTCTGTCTTTATTCAGGGCGACCTGACCGGCCACATGAGCCATAGGTTCAAAGTATAACCAGTGATCAATAGAGCTGAATTGATTAATGTTATTGTAATAAAACCACTGCTGTCCTTTCCATGAGGTGATATCGACCGTTTGAAAAGGGGTTTCTTCTGAGAAAACCAGGGGGTCGAAGTATTTAGATTGTCTTTCAAATTTCGTAGCAGGTGGAATGAGGAGTAAGTACGCGGTAAGGAAAGGTAGGGTGGTAAGTAAGTACAGCGTCAATTGCTTACTGCGATTATGAGTTAATTGAGTGAAGGTCAACCCACTATATACTGTGATTAAGATCGCAGCGGGTGTAATGCCGACAAGGGCTACTAAAACGAAGCTAAACAAAGCCGCAAGCAAAAAAGCTGGTCTTTTAGATTGACTTATGTCTCTTTGAATCCCACATAGCAGTGCCAGCAGACTTATTATTACATATAGGCCTGTACTTACCCATTCGTTGATTTTATGAAGTTCGTAGGCATACCTTAAACCAACGGCCAAGTGCAGTGATAATAAACTCAAAACGAATAGGGTCTTACCAGACTTCTTGGTGATCACTGACCCAATCCAAAAACTGACCCCAGCCAGAAACAGTAGAATAAGGCTATCACTTATGTACTTACCAAAATAATAGTTGATAAAAACGGTAGTTTCGCCAACAATGCCTCCTACTAATAGACCAAAACTTACGGCTATAGTACTTTTTGGCGTTTTAATGTTTATGGTCATTTCGGCGAGCTACCTTTTTATTTTTCTCTCTTTCGGCCAATTCTCTTTCAAAGCTGGTGGCTATGATTCCCGTAGGAAGCGCAAAGATCCCTATACCTAAAATAGCAATGAACGAACCTAATAGTTTCCCCAATTCTGTTACCGGGTACACATCACCGTAACCCACAGTAGTCAAAGTAGCAATGGCCCACCACATGGTGGCTGGAATGCTGGTAAATACTTCCGGTTGAGCTTCGTGTTCGATGTAGTACATTAAGCTAGCGGCCAGAATAAGCATGACCAAGAGTAATGTCAACGTAATGAATAGCTCCTCTTTGCGCTTTCTCAATACATTAATAATCAACTGGAAAGCAACTGAGTATCTACCCAATTTAAATACCCTCAGTAATCGAAACAACCTCAAAATACGCAAAAAACGGGCGTCTAAAGACACTACTAAGGGTAAATAAAAAGGAAGAATAGCCAATAAATCTATAAGAGCTTCTACGGATAATATGTACTTCAAACGTCCCCAAAAGGGATGCCTATACTTTTCCATAAGAGTGCAGGCCCATATTCTAACGATGTATTCAATTGAAAAAACGACGATGGTAAAAAGTTCAAAAGCATAGAAAACATAAAAGTAGCGGTTGTAGATCGAATCAACGGTTTCTACGATTACAGCGAAAACGTTTAATACAATCAGCACCATAATGAAGATATCAAAACCCCTACTTACTTGGTCTTGCTCTTCGGCCTTGTTAATGGTACTTAGTATTCGTCGCTTGGTATTAATTGCAAAAGGCTTCTTCATTTTCTTTGTAAACTTCCAAATGAACCAAAAACTGTTCATACATGTCCTTATTGCAGCTACTTAATTCTATGTAGGTCATATTTTCCTCCGGAAAGGTATGAATAGCAAAGTGACTCTCTGCTAGAAGCCAAATACAAGTATACCCTTGAGGTTTAAAATGGTGCTCCATGTGATTTAGTAGTCCAAAACCGGATTTCGTAAGAATTTCTCTAAAGTTCTTTTTTAACCTTTCGTTACGGATATCGCGTATCCATTCGGAGTGATTGTAAATCCTAGCTTCCACTATTGATTCATAGGTTTAGATGATATTTAAAATTTAAATTTAATGTAATTTCATTCAATAGGATCAGAATACGATAAACACTATGTGTATTCTGACCTTAAGAAATGCTCTCATGCGCCATTTAAAGATTTTGATCTTATTGCTATTTCTGCGGCCTGATTGTACTATGTCGCAAGATAAAGTGCCTTACGAGCCGAAAGAAAATTTTGGATTCGAGCTTGATTATACTTTTAAGACCCGGTCTGCTCCGAGTATTGATAAGGTTTCTTTTGTTGAAAGCAATGCGCCTCGAGGTTCTCAGGTTCTACCTTATTTAAAGATAAAGTTTGATTTTTCAGACTTCGAAATACGTTATTATAGACTTAAGGTTTATAACAATGTAGGTATCGTTATCAAGAATCGTAAAATTAAAAGACCTGTATCCTACACGCTGGACATGGGATTTTCAGATGATCTTAAAGACCGGGTCACCTCTCATAAGTACAGTATTTATTTTTACGAAAAATCAAAACAGCCGATTTCAAAAATAGATATTGAAGTGGCTGAGAATGGTGATCTATTCTTAAACGGCGAATTTCATGGTCGGATTTAGGAAACGTATAGATGGCCTGTAAGAAAGTAAAACAATTATTTCCGCGAATCTGCTACTTGAATTGGTCAGCCACTACAAGTTCTTTGGTGCCATGACCCCAACTGTAGAAACCACTTCCTGATTTAACACCCATATGTCCTGCGGTTACCATGTTCACCAACAACGGGCACGCGGCATACTTCGGATTCCCAAAGCCCTCGTACAGCACCTCTAGGATCGATAAACATACGTCAAGGCCGATGAAATCAGCGAGTTGCAACGGTCCCATAGGATGCGCCATGCCTAGCTTCATAACCGTATCTATTTCCGAAACTCCTGCTACCCCCTCGTAAAGTGAGTAGATAGCTTCATTGATCATAGGCATGAGAATACGGTTGGCCACAAAACCGGGATAGTCATTTACTTCTACCGGAACCTTGCCTAGGTTCTCGGACAGTTCCATCACGGTTCTGGTGACATCACTGCTGGTATCGTAACCTCTTATGACCTCTATTAACTTCATAATAGGTACGGGATTCATGAAGTGCATTCCTATCACCTTATCGGGTCGTGCCGTGGATGCTGCTATTTTGGTTATAGATATGGACGAGGTATTCGTGGCAAGAATGGTGCTGTCTTCACATACTTCGTCCAGTTCTTTGAATATTTTCAGCTTTAGATCTACATTCTCAGTGGCAGCTTCCACCACCAAGCCTGCTTCTTTGGTGCCTTCCGGTATAGCTGTAAATGTGGTGATGTTTTGAAGGGCTACATCTTTTTGATCTTGGGTGATACTTCCTTTGCCCACCTGTCGGTCGAGGTTTTTGCCAATCGTGGCCATTGCCTTGTCCAGAGCCTCCCTGGAGACATCAATTAAGGATACTTTATGGCCATGCTGCGCGAAAACATGCGCAATGCCATTGCCCATCGTACCCGACCCAATCACTGAAATATTCTTTGTACTCATCTCGTTTTCCGAATTAATTTCAAACGATTGCAAATATATTACGAATCGCGAATTCCGCATCACGAATGCCTAATCATATGACCGCCAATTTTAAAGTTTTACCTTTACCAGGTTTAAATAAAAACGGAGTTGGAAATCGGTAGATATTATGAGCTTCAAGTGGCTCGTGAAGTTGATTTTGGGATGTATTTGGCCTCTGAATTAGGGGAAATTCTGCTCCCAAAAAAGTACATTCCCACAGGTACACAATTAGGCAGTACGCTTAGGGTTTTTGTTTACAAGGACACCGAAGACCGTTTAATTGCCACCACGGAAACCGCCTTGGGAGAAGTTGGGGATATTTTAAGTTTAGAAGTAGTAGACCGAACCCCACATGGTGCTTTTATGCACTGGGGCCTGATAAAAGACCTATTTGTGCCCAAAAAAGAACAACCGCAACCTTTTAAAATCGGCGAATGGCATATTGTTCGAATCTGCCTGGACTACAAAACAGACCGACTTATAGGAACCGGGAAAATAAATGCATTTTTAAAAAAAGATCCTAGTGAATTAAATGAAGGCGATGAAGTAGAGGCCTTGATCTACAGCCAGAGCGAACTAGGCTACAAGGTAGTGGTAAATCAGCTTTATTCAGGGCTACTTTACGGAAATGAGGTTTATGAACCTGTTGCTTTAGGTGACAAGAAGAAAGCTTTTGTAAAACAAGTGCGGGAAGACGGCAAAATTGATTTATCCCTTAAACCTAAAGGAAAAACAGCCATTGAGAACGATGCAGCCCATATTTTGGAATTGTTAAAACTTAACGGCGGAAAGTTGCCGTATCACGATAAGTCGAGTCCTGAAGAAATAAAATACTTCTTCAAATTAAGTAAAAAAGCGTTCAAAAAAGCTGTGGGCGGTCTATTGCGGAAAAGACTCATTACCCTGGATGATAAAGGTATTAAAGCAGTTTGAACTCTGGCGATTTGCCACGGTCTTAACGTTAGTTTGCCTAACGCTGTATTTTATCTTCAGTTTGATTAAAAATAGTATCGTGCGTACTGCCTTTCCCAATGAAATTTTAGTAACAGCTCAGGGTGTTTTTGATAAAAAAACAGTGGTCATAAAAATGCTTACCGAATCGGTTGGCGATACGTTAGTTATATACCATAAAGGAAA
Source organism: Bacteroidota bacterium (assembly GCA_039028075.1). GTDB lineage: Bacteria > Bacteroidota > Bacteroidia > Cytophagales > Cyclobacteriaceae > Fulvivirga. Next base: position 10,456 of record JBCCIX010000027.1, read on the forward strand.
GAGTGTCCTACCCTTCAGACCCTATGGGTACACCCAATTTTTTGTATTTCAAGAGGAAAAGCTCATTGCGGATTTTGAGCATATCAAGGAGGATAAATACATCGGTAGTACCTACCACTTCTTTTTGTCCGCCAACGAAGATTATACCTTTATGGATATGAGAGTAGAATAGAAGGCTTCTGAAGGAGTGTATTAAAGTGTCGCGGGTTCAATCAGTTGGGACATCTAAACTCAATTAGCAGCATGTATCCATAAAAAGAATTTTATTAGGCGCAGAACGTTCATTCTTAAGTTTATTTCAGCGTTCACCATGACTGAGCTAAAAGACAATCGCGATCAATTGAAATGCACCCATCTGAAGTGGTCAATAGCTACTGGCGACGGTAAAAAAACAGAACCTAATACCTGTTTTTCAAAGATTAAGATGCAATCTGTTTAGTGGTTCTAACTTCCCAACGGAGTTCCCATGCTCCGTACCACGTTGGAAGGGGACCTAACCTCATTCGCAAAACGAACCTAGCTTGTGTACAGAGCTACCTGGTGTAAATGAGTACTTCCTTGGCTAGTCCCATCGCGTTGAATCGTATACTTAAGTAAGGAGAGGGCGTTGTTAGGGATGAACCACATTCTTCGCCGGGACCTATCTGATAGATAAAGAACTTTTGACTTCGTGTGTATAACTCATTTTTATCTGGTTTTCCCAGGAGCTCTTTCACCTCATTTTGATTTAAAGTTTTTAGAGACTCCAAATTGTTCTCCAGCGAGGATTGGAGTGCTAATCGCTTACCAGAACATCCGTTCGGGTCGGCTACCCACGTAGTATAATCAAAATCCATCAGTTCTTTTTTTGTATCACAGGCTAGCACAAATGCCAATGGTAACAAGAACCTGAGCAGCGTTTTTTTAGTTACTTTCACTGTATTCCAAACCAATATAATCAACCTTTGTTTGCCAAGAAAGTGATAACTTCACGCCTTATTTTTGCATAGCTATGATAGGTAGGTTCATCAAAGTGTTTTGGTTTTTTACGTTACTCGGTGGATTAGCCAGTTTACTTTATGTATATGCCGGGCTCTCACAGGAGGCTCAGATTTACCTATCAGATGCGAACCAGTTATTTTCAGATAAAGAGTCCTTTTTTTACGTAGCCCTGGCCATATTGTCCGTGCAGAATTTTATTTTTTATGCGCTCTCCAAAAATATTAAATACAAAAACGAGAACCTTCTCACCTTGGTGATTAATTGGTTTATCAGCTTTGCGGGAACACTTAATATCTTTTACATCGTTACGGTTCATTTCATCTTCTTAGTCAATAGCGGGGAGAAAATGGAATTTAACAATTTTGGCTTTCTCGTTATCGTGGCCTTGGCCCTTGTAATTCTTTGGCTTGTAGGTTTGCCCATTCTCGTTTTAAGGAAGCTAAAAAAATAGAACTAATGGTTTAGCTCATAATTTGTAAACACCTAATAGTCTGATAATTAAGACTTTCTGACCAGGATTAGACCCTAGAGTAAATTAGAATTTCATTCTTTGTAAACCTTGAAATACTATTATTTTTAGCGTTTATTAGTTCCTGTTTGAATTAAAATTGAATCGTATGACATTGGAAAATGTAGCGTATACCGAGGACAGCATTAAGTCATTGGATTGGAAGGAACATATTCGGCTTCGTCCGGGTATGTATATCGGTAAGCTAGGAGACGGATCAGCGCAGGATGATGGTATTTATGTTTTGGTCAAGGAGATCATTGATAATTGTATTGATGAACATATGATGGGCCACGGTAAAACTATTGATATCAAAATCACGGATCACCGGGTGGAGGTAAGAGATTACGGCAGGGGTATACCGCTGGGAAAAGTGGTGGATTGTGTATCGAAGATCAACACGGGAGGGAAGTATGATTCAGGAGCCTTCCAAAAATCAGTTGGACTGAATGGGGTGGGTACTAAAGCGGTTAATGCCCTTTCGAATTATTTCAAAGTTCAATCTTTCAGGGACGGTGAAACAAAACTAGCGGAGTTTGAACGAGGTGAAGTAACGAATGATGCCAAGGTTATAAAATCGAGCGGACGCAACGGTACGTTGATCGCCTTTGAACCTGATGATACGGTATTTAAAAACTTCCACTTCATACCTGAATATCTCAATGATCTGCTTTGGAACTACGCGTTTTTGAATGCGGGATTAACCATTAATTTCAATGGTCAAAAATTTCATTCAGAGAATGGCCTTAAAGATCTTCTGGAGCGCAAAGCTGATCTTGAAACCCTTCGTTATCCGATAGCGCATTTAAGGGGTCATGATATTGAGATAGCTTTAAGTCATTGCAACCAGTATGGGGAGGAGTACTACTCGTTTGTAAATGGACAGTATACTACCCAAGGAGGAACTCATCTAGCCGCATTTAGGGAAGCTATTGTAAAAACAGTGCGTGACTTTTATAAGAAAGATTTTGAAGCGGCTGACGTTCGCGGCAGTATTGTGGGTGCAATTGCCGTACGGGTACAAGAACCTGTTTTTGAGTCACAGACGAAAACCAAATTGGGCTCGCAGAATGTCGCGCCGAACGGTCCTACCATGCGCACGTTTGTTAATGACTTTGTCAAAAAAGAGTTCGATAACTACCTCCATAGAAACTCGGCGACCGCAGATGCCCTGTTGAAGCGTATTTTACAGTCAGAAAGGGAGCGCAAGGAGATAGCAGGGATTAAGAAATTAGCCAACGACAGGGCGAAAAAGGCTAACCTTCACAATAAAAAGCTTCGCGATTGCCGCATTCATTATAACGATAACAAAGGTGATCGAAGAGAAGATACCATGATTTTTATTACCGAGGGAGATTCAGCCAGTGGGTCCATTACTAAATCCCGCGATGTGCAAACGCAAGCTGTGTTCAGCTTAAGGGGTAAGCCATTGAATTGCTTTAATCTTACGAAAAAAGTGGTTTATGAAAATGAAGAGTTTAATTTATTACAACACGCTTTAAACATCGAAGATGGAATAGAAGGTTTGCGTTACCGTAAGATCATCATTGCTACTGATGCTGATGTTGACGGTATGCATATTCGTTTGCTACTTTTGACTTTCTTTTTGCAATTCTTTCCCGATCTGGTGAAACAGGGCCACGTATTTATCTTAGAAACCCCACTTTTTAGGGTTCGAAATAAGAAGGAAACCATTTACTGCTATTCAGAAGATGAGCGTAGAGCGGCGGTAGAGAAATTGGGTGCTAAACCAGAAATTACACGCTTTAAAGGTCTCGGAGAGATCTCTCCCGACGAATTTGGTAATTTCATTGGCGAAGATATCCGTTTGGAACCTATTATTCTTAGAAAAGAAACCACCATCAATCAACTGCTGACCTTTTATATGGGCAAAAATACACCTGACCGCCAGGGTTTTATCGTTGAGAATCTGCGTATAGAAAAGGACTTGGTCGAAGAGACCGTCTAGTTGCAGTAAAAGTACAACAAACCTTTTATTGCAATATATTTACAATATTTAAATTATTGCAATATATTTACAATATGAGCCAGGCTAATAGTCATTACATCTTGATGTCCGACATCATCGATAGCTCATCAAAGCAAGGTGATTCATTAATGAAGGCTTTTAAGAACGTAGTGGCGCATGTCAATCGAGAATTCTCAAAACAGATACTTTCTCCACTTACAATCACTTTGGGAGACGAATTTCAGGGGGTAGTATCCGATTTAAAAGCGGCTATTGATATTATTTTTTACTTAGATGAAGAAGTCCTTGACCATACGCCCACTTTTTCGTTAAGGCACGTGGTCAATTATGGGTTTATACAGACTCCCATTAACCCTACTAATGCGCATGAAATGCTGGGAGATGGGCTAACCCAAGCTAGAAGGGTATTGAATCAGATCAAGAGCACTCACGCTGATGTTGTGATCATAGGCCTAGATGCTGAAGTATCGCATAAATTAAAACTAGCTTTTGAACTCTATCGCTCGCTTTATAATGATTGGACTAAGAAAGACAGGAAAATAGCTTATCTATTCCTGAAGCATAATGATTATCGTACTGTAGCAACCGCATACGGTCGTGATCCGTCATCTATGTGGAGGCGAGAGAGAAGCTTGAAAATGCGTGAATTTTACAGCGCTAAGAAGCTAATTGAAAAAATAGCCGATGGATAACAGGTTGCTTTACGTACTCTTAATACTGGTCAGTGAGGTAGCGGCTACACTGGTTTTTTGGCTATTATCCAAGTTGAACGACGAAGGGGGAAGAAAGAATCAAATTGATTTTATTTCCATCGTAAAGGGACTTTCTGAGCGTTTTTTCATTGCTTTTACCCTTACCGTAGGGTTACCTCAGGCCTTAACCTTTTTTGCTGCGCTTAAAATCGCTACCAGAATACAAAATGATCATAAAGTTTCAAACGACTTTTATTTATTAGGTAATCTGCTATCGGTCACCTTAGGAATTGTATACCACCAACTTTACGCTAACTTAAAGCTATAAATGTCAGAAGAAGAAAAGAAAAACGGTCAGCTACACGAGAACGAAGATACCATTCATAACGTCATTCCGGTTAGTGGAATGTATGAAAACTGGTTTTTAGACTATGCCTCTTATGTTATACTTGAGAGGGCAGTTCCAGCTATTGAGGATGGGTTTAAGCCCGTTCAAAGAAGGATCATGCACGCCTTAAAGGAGATGGATGACGGGCGTTTCAATAAAGTAGCCAATGTGATAGGCAGTACCATGCAGTACCACCCACATGGGGATGCCTCTATCGGAGATGCTATCGTCAACATTGGCCAAAAGGATCTATTGATTGATACCCAGGGAAACTGGGGTGACATCCGCACTGGGGATAGCGCCGCTGCTCCCAGATATATCGAAGCCAGGCTTTCTAAATTTGCTCTGGACGTTGTTTACAATCCTCAGACTACAGAATGGCAGCTTTCGTATGATGGCCGCAAAAAAGAGCCCGTAACGCTACCCGTGAAATTTCCATTGCTTTTGGCGCAGGGCGTAGAAGGTATTGCGGTAGGCTTATCTACGAAAATACTGCCTCATAATTTCTGTGAACTGATCAAAGCTTCGATAGATGTGCTCAAAGGTAAGAAACCCAAGATCTATCCTGACTTTCCTACCGGAGGCACTGCCGATTTTTCCGAATACAATCAAGGTGTACGTGGAGGTAAGATCAAAGTCCGGGCAAAAATTGAGGAGTATGATAAAAAGACATTGGTCATTCGTGATATACCTTTTGCCACGACTACTTCCAGTCTTATTGATAGCATCATCAAAGCCAATGATAAAGGTAAAATAAAAATCAGGCAGGTGGTGGACAATACGGCTAAGGAGGTGGAGATTTTGATCTCGCTAGCACCCGGGCAGTCTCCTGATATAACCATTGATGCACTTTATGCTTTTACAGATTGTGAAACGAGCATTTCGCCCAATTCTTGCGTCATCATTGATGATAAGCCGCATTTTATATCGGTAAATGAGATCTTAAAACGCGATACCGAGCAAACAGTGAGGCTTCTGACTCGTGAACTCGAGATCAGGAGGAACGATTTGAAGGAGAAAATTCTCTTTTCCTCATTGGAGAAGATCTTCATTGAAAACCGTATTTATCGGGATATTGAAGAGTGCGAAACCTGGGAAGCAGTGATCGAAACTATTGACAAAGGCCTTGAGCCCTATAAACCTCAATTTTACCGGGATATCATCGAAGAGGATATCGTACGCCTGACCGAAATCAAGATTAAGCGTATTTCTCGATTTGACGCTTTTAAAGCAGATGAACTACTTAAAAAACTGGAAGAAGATTTAAAAGAGACCGAATACAACTTAGCGCATATCACCGAGTTTGCCATCGGCTATTTTGCGAAGCTCCTGGAAAAGTATGGTAAGGGTAAGGAACGTAAAACGGAGATCACCTCGTTTGATAGCATTGACACTACCATTGTTGCCGCTAACAACCAGCGGCTTTACGTAAACCGAGCAGATGGTTTTGTTGGCTATGGATTGAGAAAGGATGAATTTATTACTGAATGCTCCGACATCGACGATATCATCGCGATTCGAAAGGATGGGAAGATGGTAGTATCAAGGGTTTCTGAGAAAGTGTTTATGGGTAAGGGAATCCTATATGCCGGTGTTTGGAAAAAGGGAGACGACCGCATGACCTATAACCTGGTGTATGTAGATGCCAAGTCTGGCCGGTCTATGGCCAAGCGGTTTAATGTAACTGCCATAACACGTGACAAGGAGTATGACCTTACTAAAGGTGCCAAAGGATCAAAAGTCCATTATCTCTCGGCCAATGCTAACGGTGAAGCCGAGGTAGTACTTGTTAAACTAACTTCAGGTGCTAAGGCGCGTAAAAAAGTTTTTGATTTTGATTTTGCAGAGCTTGATATTAAAGGTAGAGGGGCCGGTGGGAATATTTTAACACGTTATCCGGTACGAAAGATAGAGCTAAAGTCTGAAGGGCTTTCTACATTGAGCGGGCTTGATATTTGGTATGATGATTCCGTGGGCCGATTGAATAAAGATGGGCGTGGTGAACATATCGGTAATTTTAATGGAGATGATAGTATCCTGGTGGTCTATAAGGACGGCTCCTACGAGCTTACCTCCTATGAAATCACAAATCGATACGAGTACAACAAGATCGAGTTTTTACAACAGTTCAACCCCAAAACCATACTCTCGGTGGTGTATTATGACGGTGAAAGCAAAAACTTTTACGTTAAACGATTCAAGGTAGAGACCAGCACCCTGGGTAAACGCTTTGGTTTCATTAGTGAATCTACCGGTTCCAAAATGATAGTAGTCACAGCGTTAAGTAAGCCCATGGTGGAAGTGGAGTTCACAAAAGGTAAAAGCCGCGACCGATTGAAGCACGAGATGAATTTGGAGGAAGTTATCGATGTCAAAGGGTGGAAGGCTATGGGCAATAAAATTCTTCCCTATAATGTTAAAAAGGTCAAATTCCTGGGTGGTGAGAAAGCGGAGGCATCAAAAAGTAAAGAACCGACCGAAAAAATCCGGGCGGATGATATAACCTTAAAAGAGGAACCGTCAGTGAAAAAGCCCGCAGAAGCTCCGGCGAAAGCGAAAAAAAAGGATAAGGACGATGGTGAGGGCTCCTTTGGGGTTGGACAGACCATAGAGCTTGATTTCTGATGCGCGATGGTTTACTTAACTATTTAGGCCAGTACGTTTCCGAGCATAAAAAAAAGGTAATTGATAACGTTTTGGATAAACGAACGAGATACCTCACCGTTGTTTTGGAAGACATTTATCACTCCCAAAATGCCAGTGCCGTTATTCGTTCTTGTGATTGTTTTGGCATACAGGATTTACATGTGATTGAAAACAAACATCAGTATAAACTAAACCCGCGGGTAGTACATGGCGCTTCCAGATGGGTAGATATAATAGCATATAACGCCGATACCGACAATTCAACGAAATGTTTTAGAGATCTGAAAGAGAAAGGGTATAAACTTATAGGTACTGTGCCAGATCAATCAGCGGTAGATATTAGTACTTTAAGCTTGGATGAGCCCATAGCGCTGATTTTCGGTACGGAGAAAGAGGGTTTATCCCATAATTCAAAAGAATTTTGCGACCAGTTTGCAACCGTTCCTATGTACGGATTTACCGAGAGTTTCAATGTTTCCGTTAGTGCTGCCCTGTGCATGAATGCAATCGCCCAAAAGTTGTTTAAATCGAACGTTCATTGGCGTTTGACCGAACACGAAAAAAAAGAACTTAAACTACAGTGGTTCAGGGAGATAGTGCATCGTTCGGATTTACTGGAAAAAGAATTCTTAAAAACTGGAAATTAATTGAACTAATCTTCGTTAAAAGCACT
>JBCCIX010000028.1:0-18066 GCA_039028075.1 Bacteroidota bacterium
GAAATATGCAGAAAAGTACTCCGAGAGTTCGCGTTCGAAAGTAGCTCCTAGATTAACAAAAATCCCTTTCTGTATAAGGTTGCTATCGAAATTACCACCCAGCCGGTACGCCCCTATTCTGGAGTCAACTGACAGCAGCCATTCATAATATCTGTAGACTTTAGCACCTAAAAGTATAAAGTACTTTTTGTACAAGGCGCTATTAAAATCAGGTTGGAACGTATTTATCCTATCGCCAGCACTAGATGGTCTAAACTCACCAACGCGGTGGTATTCAAACATAAAGCCACCACCGATTTTATAACGATCTATTTCGATATGCACCATACCGGAGAAAGGTATCCCTGTCCCTACCGATCTGAACTTAAAATCTGTGCTATCACCACCCAGCAAGAAGTCGTCGGCATTGCTAAAAGAGACATTACTTTGAGCGGAACTCGTATTGAACCAATTGTTGTAGGCCGTAGATAAATTTCCGCCCGTGGTATTGAGATCCTGGCTAAAAATAAAAAGTGAGTCGGCACGTTGTAAAATCCCAAAATCCGAAAGATCTTGCCGGTAATAGGTACGGGCGTACCCTACTTCAAAACTGAAATGCAACTTGCTTAATAATTTTCGAAATGCGCTACCATTTTGGGGTTCTGCGTAGAAATGATCTAAAGGTATTGTAGGCTTTTCCTCATTTTGCGCCATTGCCTTATGGAACACCATTCCAAAGGAAACCAGGAAAAGGACCAGAAAAAAAAGGTACGCCCGATTGATCATTAGATGTTAAACAGGCAAGTTTAAAAAATATTATGCAGCTATTATCGATTAATAGCCTATTTCACCTCAAATGTGCCACAAAAGGATTTAAAAACAGGAGTTTCCGCTATTTGCAGTTGTACGCCTATGTCTTTTATCTTTTCAAATTCTACGGCTGAAATACTTCTATGTTCTACGATATCAGATTCATCATTAAGAACCATTGTACTCAAGAAGCGCACGAAGATATAAGGAACTGTCATGAGGTCACGTGCAAAGTCTTTAATTGGATCTCCCAAATCCTTACCGTCAATTTCCATAAGTGACTGCCTGTCAATAGTGGCATCCATGCATTTAACAACCACATCAAAAAAGATCGGCTCCCATTTACTAAAGTTCTTTATCACGAATTTCATAGCATGCGCCACCGGATCCGCCTTCAAAAAATACCCACCCTTGGACATTTTTCGAGCCATTTTGTTCAAGGCCAGTTCTTCAAAAAGACTTATGCTTCCGTTGGCTAAAGCCACACCTACCGCTGGGCTGAGCATGATAAGCGAAAGAAAATCATGTTCGTTTATCTCCAGAAAGTGGGCATCCTGCTGTATAAAATCATTTTTAACCTGATTAGTGACTTCCCTTATCTCTGGGATGTCAATCATTGTTGCGATTTCGTTCTCTGAAAACATACACTATTCGATTGGTATCAATTTTCAATATAGCGATTTTCATAAAAAAGCCAGCATTATCAATGCTGGCTCTGTAGAATTAAATATGAATTAATTCAGTAGATGCCTCTAGGTACATCACTGCTGTATTCTCTCTTGACCGCTCCTGCTTCCTTCGCAACAAAGATCATCGAACCCATAACCGTCCTAAAATCGCCGAATAAGCGCTTTTTCTCGAGCAATAGTGCCCTCCTAAACTTTCTAAATGATAAAACTCTTGTGAAACACCCAAAAATCGATCTTTCATTAAAACCACAGCGGTCTGAGCTGTAGGCAGACACTAAGAACCGTTCTTTTAGGAAGTAGAGCAGGTTGTAATCGAAGTTTTCTAGAGCAAAATAACTTTCTCAGAACCCCAGCAGCAACTCAATTAAATAGCATTCAAAATAGAATCAAATCTACCCTTCACCTCTTGGTCATCTTTAATTGACTTTTTAATTAATTTATATTTGTCGGCGCCCAAGCCATATTTAACCAAAGTACCTACCACTTCTTTCGCTGCCTCCGTTCTTTTATCTATCTCTTCGTTAACCATGGTAAGAAACTTTACTTCAAAGTCCTTAGCATCAATCGAAGCTAATTTTGCCTCATCGCCTTTCGTCTTACGCAATTCATTAAATCTTTTTCCATCAAGACCCTCCTGCTTTTTGATCAAATCGTTCACCATCGGGCTTATACCAGAGATTATTAATTGCTTTGATTTTTCAATTATCGCGTAGGCTTTTAAATCCTCGTCCGTAATTTCCTCTTGCGCCTCGGCCGACGAGGCCAGCAGGACAAAAAATGCAAAAGCCAATACAACATTTAGTTTTTTCATCATTCTACTCTTTTATTCAGGTTTCAAAATTTAACAACCCCGAATTAACGTTATACGCCACTTATAGTCAAAAAAAAAGAAGAATCATTGTCAAATATCCCGTAAAAAGGGGGATATTAAGTATAAGTGGTCTCTATAATCTGACCGTGGCTTTCACATTTAAAAATCTTGCTGAAAGCGCATTCGGCACGGCAAACTGCTGGTTATTGACATCAGAAATCCAGGTATAGGATATAGTGTTAGAAGTACCTAACATATTTAGCACCTCCGCTGTGAGCGTTAGGCTTTTATAAAAATCCGTTGCCCCGCCGAAATAAAATAATTTTGAAAATCCAATATCTACCCTGGTGTATTCTGCACCATTAAAAGCGCTTCGCCGCCTGAAATTACTCGGTGGCCCGAATGGTAGGCCCGAGCCGTAAAGAACGCCCAGGTTCACCTGAATGGTAGGATCACCGGGAATATGATCTTGAAAAACGATACCTAGATTAACTCTCTGATCCGTGGGCCTCCGAATATAGCCATTTCCATCATTCTCAACGTCTTCTCGGGTGCTAAGTATACCTAAGCTAAACCAACTTTGGGTGCCTTCGATAAATTCTCCACTCAATCGTAGATCCAGCCCCGCAGCGAACGCTTCGGCATTATTGTTTGCATAATACCTAAGCCTCACATTGTCCACATCGTAGGGAATCACATCCCAAAGCATTTTGTAGTATATCTCACTGATAAAATTAAAATCCCTGCCCCACCACCTAAACTTATAATCAAAACCACTAATAAAATGAACCGATTTTTGTGACTTTAGGTCCTCATTTAGATTTCCATCAAAGTCCCTTAACTCCCGGTAAAAAGGAGGTTGCGCATATAACCCCACGGCAGCTTTGAAAACAACATCACGCACCCATTTAGGTCGGTATGAGATCTGCCATCGGGGACTGATTATAAGTTCACCGTTGAAGCTCCAATAGTTGAGTCGAATTCCTGCAGTAGAGCTTACTCTCTCCCCAAAATCCGTAGTGAGTTGAGCGTAGGCATGCGCCCTCTCGGTGGTAATGTCGTTTTCAGCATTGGTAGCCGCTATATCAATTACAAATTCAGAAGAATCCGTAAAGGTAAACTCATCGAGGAGGTCATCTATATTTTGATGGCTATATCCCGCTCCAAACTCCAAGATCGAGGTACTATTAATGGTGAAGATATTTCTGCTTTCCAAATTAAATATTTTAGCTTCCAAGGTGTTCCTTCCAAAATCAAGGTTTGTACCTATGCCTCTGGTAATTATGCACTCATTAAAAGTAGCTGAAGCCAAATTATTATCGACATCACACAATCGATACCCGCCTTCTACGTCGGTGAACTCCCGTTCCTGGGCGTAAACAGCACCGCCTATGACCTCAGTCCTGAATCGGTCACTAAAATCATGGGTTAGGTTAAATCCACCTTGATAGGTATCGTATTCTAAAATCTCTCTACCTTCGAAAGCTACAAAAAGACGAAGTGCCTGATTAAACGTGCCGAAATCCGTTTCTCGATTTTCCGGTTCTACTAAATACCGGTTTCTGGCGTAAGAACTCAAGATGCCAAGCCGGGTCTTTTCATTAAACCGAATGTTGAGATAGGATTGAACATCCGTAAATCGAGGCAAATACTGCCCTTGCGTTTCCAAGGTATTCAATAAATATTCGGCTGTTTTATGACGTGCACCAAAAACTCCCGAAACTTTACCAAAACTACCTTCAACGTGTGCCGTTCCTCCTAGTAAACCTGCGGTTGCCGAAGCTTTAAACGTGTCAGCCTCTTTGTATCTAACGTTTAAGACGGAGGAAAGCGCATCTCCGTAGCTTGGTTGCCAACCTCCTGCCGAAAACTCAACGTTTTCGACCAAGTTAGGATTAATAAAGCTTAGCCCTTCTTGCTGACCATTAGTAACTAAAAAGGGTCGGTAAACCGGTATGTTATTTACGTAGACCAGGTTCTCATCAAAATTTCCACCCCGTACAGAATAGGTAGATGAAAGCTCATTGTTACTAATTACCCCGGGAAGTGTCGCCAGTATTCTGGTAAAATCACCAAAAGGTGAGGGTAATAGTTCGGCGGACTTAGGCTCTATCTTCGTAAGGCTCACCTCATTTCTGCCCGGTTCAGCGCCAACTACTTCTACTGACTCCAGCAGTTGGGTCAATGGTTCAAGCACTATTAACAATGGATCTGTTTGATTATTTACCACAACTGTTTTTTGCTTAAAGGCAATATGAGTAAAGACTAGCGTTACCGGGAATGCCTCTACCTGAAGCGTAAAAGCCCCTGACTCATCAGAAGCGGTACCTTCATTCTGATCCTTAATCTTTATGTTTACCGCCTTAATGAACTGGCCGCGCTCATCCGCTACGGTGCCTTTCACTTCAGTTTGAGCCCAGCCGAAGTTAAGACTTATAAAGACTACGAAAAGAGTACTTAGGGTACGCGTCATGCGTGATCCATAACGTTTTTCAAGTCGAATATCGTGCTCTTGGGATCGTGAGCGTTAAAAACAAAACTACCTGCGACCAAAACATCAGCTCCTGCATCAAGTAGTTCAGGGGCATTTTTTTCGTTGACCCCTCCATCAATCTCAATAAGCGTATGTGTGCCGTGGTCGACGATCAATTGCTTTAGATCTTCAATTTTTTTATACGTATTTCTAATGAATTTTTGCCCTCCAAAACCGGGATTTACGGACATTAGACATACCAAATCTATTTCCTCAATGGTGTCTTTCAGCAATTGAACGTTAGTATGCGGATTAATAGCCACACCAGCGATGCAATCCAATGCTTTTATCTGCTGGATCGTTCGGTGAAGGTGTTTACACGCTTCGTAGTGTACCGATATTGACGCGGCACCTGCTTTCTTAAAACCATCCACATACCTTTCGGGATGCTCTATCATAAGATGAACATCGAGCGGCTTTTGAGCATGTCTATGAATAGCTTCTGTAACCGGCAGCCCAAAAGATATATTGGGAACGAAAACACCATCCATAATATCTAGATGAATCCAATCTGCTGCACTTTGGTTAAGCAGTTCAACTTCGCGCTGTAGATTAGCAAAATCTGAGGCCAAAATGGAGGGTGCTACAATAGGTCGCTTCATTATTTTTTTACCACTTTAATCGTTTGAGTCCTGTTGCCCAGATCTATTTCAACCAGGTAGGTGCCTGAGCTTATCTTTCCAAGATCAACCCTATAATTTCCTTTCTCGTTGCTTTGAATACTTTTCAATATGCTCCTGGTTCCATTCATGGCTATTAAAGTAAACTCGGGTCGATTATATTTAATACCTGATACCGTGATGGCATTAGAGGTGGCAGGGTTAGGAAAGACTTTGATCTTCGATCTCAGAGCACCTTCCACGCTGGTAATTAAAATATCGCCGTACCTAGGTATACCATAACCGTATTGGTTGTTTGGCGTATCGAAATTATCACTGATTGATATAATCGTGTCCCGCAGTTGTTGTGCTGTAAGATCGGGCCGGGCTTCCCAAATACAGGCAGCCATTCCGGCGATAAGTGGAGCGGAAAACGAGGTACCACTCGCAGTATTTAGATTACCGAGGGCATTTATAACCGATGTATTGACTCCGCGAGCCATTACCTCTGGTTTTATCTGGCCATCGGCCGTAGGGCCATTTGAACTACTGAATGAAATTACACCTAAGGCATTCACGGAACCAACGGATAACACAGAATCCGCATCAGCAGGAGCGGTAACAATTCCCCAGTCGTTATCATTCCCTTCGTTACCTGCACTGGTGACTACTAATATACCCTTGGAAGCCGCCAAGTCAGCCGCACGAGAGACAACTGTAGTATTGCCATCCATATCTTCGATGGAGTAATCATCGAAAGGTGAATGAAAGGTATTGTAACCTAGAGAGGAATTGATAATATCGACACCCGTACTATCCGCTCTTTCTGCTGCAAGCAGCCAATTGAACTCTTCAATCGGAAATTCGGAGGATTCATCTTCCGTCAGGTAAAGTGCAAAACTGGATTTAGGTGCTGCTCCGGTAAAGTCTTCTTCCACCTCTGCCCCTATTACAGATAGGACTTCCGTTCCATGGTCGTCAAGATCAAATACATCAGCTGTGTTCAGCACAAAATTAAAGGAATCCTGTAGGCGCTCCTGGTCAATAATAGCTGAAAAAGGACTTGCCGTATTCACGCCGTTAAAACCACTATCGAAAATGGCTACCAGGATACCCGCACCAAAGAAACCTTCATTGTGTAAATTATTTACACCTAACTGATTCAGCTGACTGTCCGTAGTTTTGCTCTTAGAACGACTCAGCCAAGAACTTTTCTTTCTTCCCGATGCAACCAACCGCTCATCCGTAGCGATCAGCCGGATTTCAGAGACGTAGGGAAGATCTAAAAGAGTGGTTGTGGTCTCATTCTGACTCTGTATAATAGCCAGATTAAACCATTTGGATGTATAAAATACGTCTACACCGGCCGTTGTAAGTCCAGCAACATACTCCGGGTTAACCGGTAAATCGTTTTCTTGGATCGCTATACCCTGTCGTAGTCTTCTCTCAACTGACCGTGAGGATAAAAAGGTTTCCGGTTCATCAATAGAATAAGGCGTTCCGTCTTTGTCGCTAAAAAAAACCGCATATCTATTCACCTGAGCGTATAGTACTTGGGTAAAGAAAAATAGTGCGACTATAATGCTATTCCTGACCATAATTAATCAAGCTTTGCTTAACGATTCGACCATTATCAATGCGTTGCTGACCAATACAATCATCAGCCGTACAATACCTTAAATTCACCTCTTCTTTGTACACTAATCCTATGCCCAAACCGTAAATTTCGTAATTAGTGACAAGATTTACGACGAAATCCTGATTGTCCTCCTGGATTACAGTGAGTGTTTCAGAAATAGTATCCTGAGCTTGTGTTATGTATACCGAAAAAAGGCTGTCCATGGCAAACTCATCCTTATCCATAGTATTTAACGCGTTACCGTCCCAAATCTTACCTGCCGCTATGGGAAACGATAATTTTAGTAAAGGTAGATTGCCCTCGATAAGAATACCTTGCGTAGCGGTTAACCTGGCACTGTTCGTTTGAACAAAGTCCCATTCTTGATCTGAGAATGTCCTTTCGAATTGATGTATGACATAGGTAATCTCACCCGCCTGATTTATAAATGAATCTACCACTTCGGTACGTCTCTGAAAGTTAGTAATTGTTTCCAACTCAAATTGGTACATCGTCTCCTCCACTTCATATTCAATAAAACTCCCTAGCTCAAGTGGAAAAAATAAATAACCCACAGACCCGGGATCAGGGCTTAAGTCGTCACTCCTACAGGACAGAATAATGATCAGGAAAAGAAAAGTAAATTTCCACATAGGTTATAAAAACGAACTTACCACTCTAAATTCAAAGATAAAGAAATTAGTTTTTGAACCTTATAGCTAGGTCTACTCAATGACCAAAACGGCTTGGCTTCTGTTCATATCAACTGAGAGTAACCGACTCGACTTTCGTTTCTTATTGTTCAACCTTCAGCGCTATAAATACAATTGATATGAAGTACCTTTGTCACTAAAATAGAACTACACGCAATATTCCGTTTATGGCTTTAAAAACTTTCGTAAAAATAAGCGGCGTAAATAATCTATCGGACGCGAGGTATTGCGCGGGAATGGGTGTTGACTTTATGGGCTTCGATTTAGAACCTGAAAGTGAGAATTATACTGATCCCGAAAAATTTAAAGAGATTTCAGACTGGATATCAGGCGTAGATTTTGTGGGTGAATTTGGCTATTCCTCCATTGAGAGAGTCATTAAATCGCTGAGCACCTATAATTTGGCCGCTGTTCAGTCTAATTACTATGATCTACTGGATGATGTCCAAGGTGCACAGACTATTCTTAAAGTAAGCATTGAGGACTTAGCGAATCTGCCTTTTAATTTAAACGCTGATTTCCTGCTCATTCAGTCTACCACTACTTTAAGCCTAACGCAACGTCAAAATGTAAAAGAACGAGTAGGCAGGACAAAAGTATTACTGGATTGTAATGTAAAAGCAGATACGGTGGAGGGATTATTAGAAAGCACTGGTGCTCACGGCATTTCATTAACGGCCGGCGATGAGATTCGACCAGGGTATAAAGATTATGATGAACTGGCAGATATTTTGGAAGCGCTGGAAACAGATGACTGACCTTCATCAGTAGAGAATGAACTATTTTAAATTAGCTTGAATGCATGTCGAGCCTTAACGTACGTCCTCGGTTTAAAAAAAACATCAGGCTTAGCCCATCGGAATTGGAGGCGTTGTTAAAGGAGGCCTTAGGCGAGAATAACACCCTGTGCTCAGGTTATGTAGCGGCGAATTATTGTACGATAAAGGTACCGATAAAGGACCGCCATTTCTGGTCGCCCCAACTCACCATTAGTTTTGAAGAGGATGAGGGCACAACATTAATCAGAGGTCTATATGGTCCCAACCCTACCGTATGGGCCGTATTCTTTTTTGGATACGTGATACTTGGCATTTTAGGCCTCTTCGTTTTGGTCATTGGCTTTTCGCGTATGACCCTGGATATGGATACGAGCATATTATGGGCTTTACCAGCATTGAGCCTTTTTGCATTGGGGTTATACCTGGTAGCTCAGGCGGGACAAAAAATAGGCGCAGAGCAAATGTA
Organism: Bacteroidota bacterium; assembly: GCA_039028075.1. GTDB lineage: Bacteria > Bacteroidota > Bacteroidia > Cytophagales > Cyclobacteriaceae > Fulvivirga. Next base: position 8,998 of record JBCCIX010000028.1, read on the forward strand.
TACTCTGCATCATTTCTTTGAAAGCCTGATATATGATAAGGTCAACATCAAAATAATTTAATCGAAAAAGTTAGTTCAGTACGCAGTTTTAAGCCTGACCTAAGGACTAGCGCACTCGGTACATGTTGTTTTCACCAATGGTAAACCAACGATTAATTCGCGGTAAACCACTGTATTTTACTACCGCTTCGCCCAAAGAACTGAGTCTTAAGTAGTCCCTTGCATTAACATCTACCTCCGTCTCACCTAGAACACCTACCTTGGTAACATTGGTAATCAGATCTTCGTTTTGAATATTGTTATCTCCTATTCCTTTAATGACCTGTTTTTTTACAATCCCTTCTTTGATCCGTAAATCATGATCACCCCACAGTACTACTTTTAAGCGATCTGCTTTCAATGAAGAAAGCCGAATATCCGAAGAACCGTAAGATTTGATCTTTAACTTGTCTAACACCAACGGTTTATCGCTGTAGATGAATTCTTCACCTTTAGACTCTATCTTTTTCAGATCGCGAACCGTCACGTAAGCGGTTACCCGGACACGATCATATACATTCACCTTCTCTTTGTACCTGCCGTTATAAACCTTCACCTTTTTAGGTAAGTTTTTAGATTTTTCGAGATAGATCTTTAAAGTATTTCCTACAATTTTCACGTGGATATCTTCTTCATCAATTCTACGGTAATCAATATTGACCTCTTCCCGATCCCCTTGCGCAAGACGCAGACTGACATGCGGCCCTACAGATATCTTATTAAAATAGCCAATGTCATTGACACTCAACAGGTGTTGACTGATCTGTGCATATGAGTAGTTAAACGCCAGGTTTAAAAGAAGAAGTATAGTGAGTTTTTTCATAGTAGTTGTATTTGAGTTCAAAAATAGACCGATACCTCAGCTTATATGTCAGCCTGACGTAATCATTTGCAATATTTTGTAACAAGGACCGAATATGGGCTTGAAGGTTGCCGTTTAGCCAGCTAAATGAAAACAAGCATTACAACATATACCCTATTCTCCTAAGCGTTCAATTATCACAAATGGGATGTAGTAAGTAATTGCGCCTCTCCAAACCACCTTTTCCGTTGTATAACCCAGATAGACTTTCGGCAGAATCATCAGTAGAATGGTGGGATTATAAAACTTTTCAAGTTTGCGTCGGCCAGGTCAGGAAAGGTAGGTTGTCGAAGGTTGTCGGGAGTAACGCTCAGAAGACAGACTTTACTCCGCCGGCAAAACAATGCTCATTCTCATCTACTAAGAACTAAATGTCACTGGCCTACATAGCCCTCAGCTAAGAAAGCAGAAGCGGCCTAGTTTTCACCCGAGGAAAACGTTAAGTCCGTCTCAATTACGCTATTAACCAAGGGTTTTTATGGGCTCACCGTGGTTACAGAAAATGCGCAAAAGTTATAGAAGGTTAGGTAGGTTTGAAGACGTAATTTTGCTAGTCAATAGAGACGTAAAATGATCTTCATCCGGGAGGCTTAAATTTTGACTTGGCTTTACTATGTACAAACTCCTATTTTCTATTTTCATCTACCCGATGGCGGTTTTAGGGCATGGCCAAACCGATAGCCTATTTTTAAAACTCGCTGAAGGGAAAATAAATGAAAATGAGCGTGTAGATATATACCTAGCCTTAACCAGGACCTACTTGGATCAAGACCTGGATTCGGCTTTCATTTATGCCCGAGCAGCCCATCAACTGTCCAGAGTCGAGAGTTATATCTCCGGGGTAGCAGGATCGAGCCAGGCGCTAGGGAATTGTTATTTGAGATCCGGGGACTTCGATAGCGCAAGCTACTATTACCGAACAACCTTACGGCTCAATGAGAATTTAGCCGATGAGCCTGCGATTATGGACGGCTATTACAACCTGGGCAATGTCTATTATAATTTTTCCCGGTTCGATTCCGCCAAATTTTACTACCAACGTTATTTAGAAAAAGCTTTGAAAACCGAAGATGCCGAACTGATCGGTGCTGGATATACCATTCTATCGAACATTTCGGTCTTTACAGGTGAATACGAGAAAGGTCTAAAGTACTACAACGACTGCCTTCCTTTCCTGGACCAATGCAGTGACCAAGTAAAGGCCGAGGCTAATTATGCCATTGGCCTCCTCTATTGGGATTTAGGCAAGTTTGACCTGGCGATCACGAGCTTGCTAGGAACGGCGGAATTATTGAATCAGCCGAGTCAGCGATTTTTCTTGTCATTAACGTATGAAGGGCTCGGAGACCTCTATAATGAAATCAGAGATTTTCAGACCTCAAGAGCGTATTACGAAAAAGCACTGGCGCTGGCACACGACCTTGGGGTCACTAAATCAGTGGCCTCTATCCAGCTGAGCCTGGCCCAGCTATACACCAACCTTCAGAATTACGATAGCGCAGAAAATCTATACCTTTCGGCCAAAGCCGTGATTTTAGATTATGATTTTCCTGAATTAGAAACTTATTTATATCAATCTTTGGGCGTCTTTCAATACCAAAAAGCTGAATATGAGAAGGCAGCATCTCTTTTCCAAAAAAGCCTGGAAAAACAGAAAGAAACTGGCCTTTCCAGCTTAACTACCATTGAATGCACCCACTACCTGGGCAAAATCGAACTGGCAAAAGCCAACCTAAAGACCGCCCAAAAGTATTTTCTTTCTGCTAATCAGCAGGCGTTGGAAATCAATGCGCTGGACCATATCGCAGATTCATACAAGTCGCTGGCTGAGGTAATGGAAAGCCTTGGTAACTACCCGCAGACTGTGAAGTACCTGAAACTCCACCGGCAATACTCGGATAGTAGTCTTGATAAACAGAAGCAGAACAGCATTATCGCCGAGGAGGCAAAATTCCAGGCATTACAAAAAGAAAAGGAAATTGCCGTAAACCGTCTCCAGCTAGACCGGCAGAAGGAAATGCTCAAAAGGAGATCGACCGAACGGAATATACTCATCGTGGGCATTGTATCTGCACTTCTTATTGCGTTATCGGTCTTTTTCATTTTGCGTAACAGGCTCAAAACAAAGGAGCTGATCCATCGGAAGCAGGAGGAAATAGAACAAACCCGCACCCGATTTTTCACTAACATATCACACGAAATTAGAACGCCATTGACGATAATCGACGGGATTACCTCTGATTTTATGGAAAAGGCCCAGACACCTGCCACCGAAGGTTTTGTGACCATTAAGCGCAATAGTAACCGTTTGCTGACACTCGTAAATCAAATTCTTGATTTATCTAAACTTGATGTAGGGCAGCTTAAGTTAAAAATTCAAAAAGCCGATATCGTAAAACCGTTGAAAATCATCGTTCACTCTTTTGATACTTTGGCCGAGAGCAAAAAGATAAGATTTAAAAAAAACTTCATTTCTGGTGAATTCATCTGCTATTTTGATTTGGACAAAGTGGAAAAAATTGTCTACAACCTTCTATCAAACGCATTTAAATTCACCCAAGAAGACGGAGAAGTAGCTTTTTCTATCAAAAAAAAGGACGATTTTATCGTTTTGCAGGTCAATGACACGGGTAATGGAATCCCAAGCCATGAAATAGCCCATATCTTTGATCGTTTTCACCAACTTGAAAATGATAAAGACGGTCTTGGAACAGGTGTAGGGTTAGCCATCACGAAAGAGCTTACCGAGTTGCACCAGGGCCATATTACCGTCCAAAGCAATGTGGGTGCCGGCAGTCAGTTTTCGGTATCTCTTTGTGTTGACAAAAAAACACTGATGGATCACGGAGCGGCGGAAACTAAAAAACCGCTCTCCTCTGTACAACCTCCTGTTCTACAAAAGTTCGAAGAGGAAGAACTCCCTTTAATCAAAGGATCTAAATCGTTGGTTCTGGTGATAGAAGACAATGCGGATTTACGAGATTACATTAAATCTTCACTGGAGGAAGAGTACCAGGTAACGACAGCATCCGACGGCTCGCAAGGGAAAGAGAAGGCCTTAGAGTGTATCCCGGACGTGGTCGTCTCGGATGTAATGATGCCAGGTATGAACGGAATTGAATTATGTTCTATGCTCAAAAGCAGTGATGAAACCAGTCATATACCTATAATATTACTTACCGCTAAAGCTGCCATAGACGATAAACTAGAAGGGCTTACTATGGGGGCGGATGACTACCTCGTAAAACCTTTTGACAAGAGAGAGCTTCGTGCACGAATTAAAAACCTGCTTACACAAAGGGATAATATTCGCCGAAAATTTGACTCCTCTTTTTCTCTGGACCACCCTGAGCTATTTACGTCTACCGATCAAAAGTTTTTAAAAAAGCTAAAAAGCTTCATCGAGGCACATTTAGACAATTCCGAGTTATCTGTTGAGGAGATTGCCGCTGAAATGCACCTGAGCCGGGTTCAGCTTTACCGGAAAATTAAGGCCTTGTGTAATATGTCCGTATCAAAATTTGTAAGAAATGTACGCTTACAGCATGCCGCTGAGCTGTTAAAGTCAAGGTCAGCCGGTATTTCAGAGATTGCCTACCAGGTCGGATTCAGTGATGTTTCTTATTTTACAAAAACCTTCAAAGAGCGCTATCAAAAAACCCCAAGCGAAGTAGCAAAATCCTGATCTTCGGCCTGGGGTAACATACTCCCAAGGGAATGTAACATAAGACATAGCCTTCTATTTACGGATTTCTTTGTTTTGAAAGCAAAAACAAAGGAAGTTTATGAAAGCTATATATTTCTCATTGTATCTCTTAGGGTGCGCTCTGCACGTTTCAGCCCAAACGATAAAAATTGTTGATAATACGGGAAGGCTATCCGGAGACCATGTTTTCCCAACTTTCGGAGAAGCTTTCGATGCCGCTTCCCCGGGCGATACCATTCAAGTAGTTCCCAGCAATGATCCGTACGGAAATTTAGACATTTCAGGTAAAGATGATATCACCGTTTTTGGTATTGGGTTTAACCCAGTTACTGGTGGTCAATCCGAGCGGGTCCTTTTTGAAAACGGAATAATATCGGGTGCCAACAATATTACGGTGTCGGGCATTGTAGTGACCAGAAATTTTAATATTCAAGGAAACTCTACACCTGAACTTGCCAACAACATCAGGTTAGATAATTGCTTTATCGGTCAGTTTTTTACCATAGGTGCCAACTCAGGCACCGGTACAGGTATGCTAAGGAATGTAGTCATAAACAATTGCATCGTAGAAAGGGAAACTACAGTTAATAGCCGTACAGATGCGGTCATTTTTAACAACTCGGTATTCTCCGGGGTATCTTTAACGACCGTGCAGGTGGACAATGGGGCGAACGCTGTTTTTAACCATTGCCTATTCCTGGGTATAAGCACATCCGATCTATCCTCAAACCTCAACAATACGATAATTCAGAACAGTATTTTTTACGGGGTGGAGCCTCGTATCGGGTCATCTCTATTTTCTGATAATCGGCTGGAAAGTAACATCATAGCAGGCGCTGCCGACCCTACGGTAGTAGGATTTGATGTTGACATAAACAATGTGATAGTAGAGCAGTCCGACCTCTTCGCAGACGATAGTTTTGTACTTTCCGCGCAGTACGACCTAACCGTAGACCCTACGCCTTCATCTTCACTGGCGCTCGGCCAGGCTACGGACGGTACGGATATCGGTCTGACCGGGGGTTTAGGTTTTAGCCGGACGGGGACCATTCTTCCGATCATCTCTAACCTTAGCGTCCCCGGGACCGTACGAACGGGCGAGCAACTTGAAATCACTATTGAAGCTACGGGAAATTGAAAAAGACGCTGGTACCGGTCGTAGTGCTGTTGGCGCTGTTCATAAAGAGCCTTTGGGCACAAGCGCCTGTGCAAAAAATCGAATATTTTATTGATGTGGACCCTGGCCTGGGAAGTGGGACTTCCTTACCGGCGTTCTCCCCGGCACCTACGGTGTCCGTCTCTACCTCGATCGATGTAAGCAGTTTATCCTTAGGGTTTCACACCTTGTATACCCGGGGTCAAGATGTAAACGGAAGATGGGGAATTCCCGCCTCAAGCTTGTTTTTTAAAACGCAGGCTACCGTCATATTTCAGGTGGCGGCGGTAGAGTACTTTTTTAACCGGGATCCGGGGTTAGGAAATGGAATTCCGGTGGACCCCTTCATAGCTAGTACAGCGGTAAGCTTGGCTGAATCGGTAGATGTATCGGGGCTTTCGCCCGGCTTCCATACCCTTTTTGTAAGAGCTCAAAACCAAAATGGTTCCTGGGGAACTCCGACTTCGCGTTTGATCTTTGTGGAAGAGACCGCCAAGGTACGTATCGTCACTGCCGTGGAGTACTTTTTTAACCAGGATCCAGGTTTAGGAAATGCCACACCGACAGAGCCTTTTATGGCCAATAGGACGGTAAGCTTAGCTCAGTCGGTGGATATATCGGGTCTTCCACCAGGTTTTCATACGCTTTTTATCCGTGCACAAGACCAGCATGGTAGTTGGGGCGCTCCGGCTCCGAGTTTAATCTTTGTGGAACAGACTGCCCAGATACATGTTCTCGATGCTGTGGAATATTTCTTCGACCAGGATCCTGGGATCGGAAAGGGTGACTCTCTAACCAATTTTACCGCAAATCAAATCCTGAATTTTAGTGAAGCAATACCCACGAACGACCTGGCTCCAGGGTTGCACAACCTGTACGTGCGCGCCCGTAACGAAAGTGGCATCTGGGGCATTTTGGCCTCTCGGACAGTATTTGTAGGTGAGTCCAGTTTTAGCCAAAATGAAATTACAGCGGTTGAATATTTCTTCAATACCGATCCTGGGGTGGGAAAAGGCGAAGTGGCTGAATTCTCCCCGAGAGCGCGCTTAGATTCCCTGTTATTAGCGGATATTTTTCAGCTGGATGCCGGACTGCAAACGCTCTACGCGCGGGCCAAAACCTCCACGGGGACCTGGGGGTTGCCCGATACCGCTTTTTTTAGCCTAATACCTTCTGCGGAAATTAATATCTACCGGGGCAACGGTACCGGTCCGTTTACTATGGTAAACAACGGCGAAACTAAGGTTGTACTCGATAGTATTTTAGTAGGCACTACACTTACAGACCCATTCTGGATAAAAAACGACGGCTTACTCGCCCTTACCATCGATTCGATACAGTCCTCCAACGATGAGTTTTTGATTAAAACCCCACCATCTCCGACAATAGCGCCTGGAGACTCGTCGCAGGTTGTACTTTCAATCAGACCAACTGACTTGGGTCTACAGCAGTCCACTTTATTTATCGGGAATAATGATCCCGATGAAAACCCGTTTACGTTTGAATTATGCACCTTCGTTTTTAGCATTCCAAAAATTGCGGTTTTTGACCTATCGCAAGTACCCAGTGTGGAGTTGACCAATGGTCAACCTGATCCCGTTTTTATCGGGGTGACCAATGTTGGAGTCCCCTTGGCCGCAACGTTTAAAATTCAGAATAACGGAACAGAGGTCCTTGAGATCAACTCGATTTGGGTAGAAGGGCAGGATTTTGAATTAGCTGGCGCATTGCCAGAATTCATTGGGCCAGGTGATTCGGCGAATTTTGAGGTCAGTTTCACCCCATTTGCCGTCGGTACCGCAGAAGCCTATTTTGAGATTCGCTCTAATGATCCGGAAAAAGGCATTTTTACCTTTACAGCCACAGGCGAAGCACTGCCTAATAATGAAGGCAACGATGATAATGACAACGACGGGAATACTAGCCAAGACATTATCGTGTACAACGCGATATCTCCTTCTGCACAGGATGGTAACCACGACTTTTTGAAAATAGAGAACATCGAACGATTCCCCAATAACGAGGTGATGATATTTAATCGTTGGGGACAAAAGGTGTACGAAGCGGATGGATACAACAATTCTTCCGTGGTATTTACCGGTGATAGCAATGTGGGTACGAAACGCGAACTGATGGATGGAACCTATTTTTACGTTGTGAGCAAGGGAGATGGTTCTGAAAATAAAGCTGGATTTATCCTCTTGCGTCGATGAGAAAGTTATTAGTTCTTTTTTTCTGCTTTTATTCACTCTCGCTTAGTAAGTTATGTGGGCAGCACGACCCGCTGGTGAATAATTACGGTCTAAACCAGCATTATTTTAACCCAGCCTATACCGGGCTCAATAATGTCTTGCAGGTCAATGCACTTACCCGCCAGCAATGGGCCGGAATTGAAGGCGCTCCTACAACCCATTTCCTCAGCGCTCACACCAATTTTGCAGGGACAAGAAACGGTTTGGGGCTAACGGTACTAAACGACCGCCTGGGTATCAATAATAATGTGGAAGTATCGGTATCCTACAGCCACCAAATAGAGTTCGGCCTCTCAGGATTGTCCTTCGGGCTGCAAGGGAGCTTTGTAAACTATAACTACGACTACACGAGTCTCACGCTAGAGACCGGGAATGATCTTTTCTTCAGTGATGGGGTAGAAGAACAATTTTCAAAACCAAACTTTGGCTTTGGCTTATTTTATTCCGCCCCTACGTACTATGCCGGCTTATCTATTCCCAAGGTTTTAAACCTATCTACGCAAGACCTACTTACCGGCGGGCTCGAAAGTGAACGGTTCCGCAGGCATTATTACTTCACGGCAGGGTATATTTTCGACAGAATGCCAGATATTATCATAAAGCCTCACTTCTTGATTCGCATTGTAAACGGTGTTCCGGTATCTTACGATCTAAACGGTAGTGTTCTCCTTCGTGAGGTGCTTTGGTTAAATCTCCTTATTCGCGATTTCAACACACTGGGTATTTCTACGCAAATTAAATTCAAGAATTTTCACGCTGGGTATTCCTTTGAGCTTCCTTTGAACTCTTTGCTTTCGGAAAGTTTTGGCACCCATGAAATTACCTTTGGAATAGAATTTGCCGCCTTCAGAAACCAGGCTACCCGTAACCGTTACTATTAACTTTACTTTCCAAATCATCACTGAATAAGTTCTGAACAAGTCAAGCTAAGACGATCTACCCTTTCCTCAAAAATTCCACGGGGTTTAGAGTGGCTACCTTAATGGTTTATGGTAGCATCGGAACATGGTAAGGAACGGAAGAATAAATTAAATGGTGTGCAGTTCAATTCTAA
>JBCCIX010000029.1:0-18026 GCA_039028075.1 Bacteroidota bacterium
AAATGTTAATTATTTAACTTTAACATCATCTCAATAAAAAATCTCGAATATAGTCTTTTGACATCATTTTTATAAAAACTTGATTTTCAGTCAGTTAATTTATTGCTCTATAAAAAAATATTGTAATTCCTAAAATTAAAACATGACTATAATCATGTTTTCCCTTACTTTACTTTTGCATATATTCGACACACATAATTATCTGCTACTAATTTAAAATGTACTAATGGGATATAAATTACTGTTTTTCAGCATATTTCTATTTACAATAAGGCCCTACGGTTCAGTAATGGCTCAAAACTCAACCTCGGAAACTAGTTTCTCGCTATCACCAAACGACCTCGGAGCTTTGCAAAACAGTGTGAATTTATACACCGGACAAGTAGCGTTTCCAATGACAATTGCTTCATTACCGGGCAGGGGAGGGTTAGCACCAAGACTTGTTATCAATTATAACTCAGCCGGGGTACAAAAAAAAGTCTCAACTTGGAATCGAGAGGCACCCACCGGCATCACGGGCTTGGGCTGGTCACTGACTATACCAAAGATTGCCGCGGACCATAATGGAACGTCGACACGCCATGATGACAAGTTCTACTTAATAGAAGACGGGCAGTCTGTAAGGCTTTACTGTACTGACCCTGTAAGTACTCTTTCCTATCGTACGTATAAAACTGAGATTTATCAACCCTGGGATATTAAATATTATCCGGATTTAGAAAAATGGGTCATTATTCGTGACGAAGGAACCATGTATATCTATGGAGACAACGAAAGGCCCAAAACAGATGGGACCATCCAGAATATGATTGCTTGGGGAAACTGGATCGGTAGTAGCAATAATCGCTCTGGCCAAAAGGAAGTAGCGTACACGTGGAATTTGTCGGAAATTCAAAATTTCTATGACGATAAATTAACGTATTACTACGAGAACGTTGAGGAAAGTCTTGGGCTTGATCCCAACCCAGGTGACGGTAATGATCCCATGCACACTAAAGCTTCATATTTAAGACGGATAGTGGGGCCAACGGGTAACTATATCCAAATGCATTACAACGAAAAGGAGTATCAGCTGTGTCCGACCTCCGGTGACTTCAGGTGCACCACATCGATCAGGGAGTATCAAGATCCTAATGTAGAAATAAACGAGCCAGATGCTTATCAGGAGAAATATGAAAGTAAATACCTCTCCAAAATTGAAGCTTTTGATGAAAAGGGTTTGCCTCTTTATGATGTCAACCTCACCTACAATGAAGATGATGAAGGGACGCGCTGGCTAGGGGAAGGGGAGTTTGCCAAACGCCTTTTAACAGGGATCGAGCAAATTAATTATACGGGAGCAGCGTTGCCTAAAAGCCAATTTAGTTACGTTAGAGACAATGTCCCTGAAAAAGGGTATTTGCAAGTTGTAGATAATTCAATTGGTGGGAAAATCCAGTATCAGTATGAAAACACGGCAAAAAAAATAGGCCGGATCTGTTTCTTGAATATTTGTCGCGATAGGATGGTGAGCGATTTGGCGGCTAAGGGATTTCCGGCTGAATCGCCCGGCGAGGGCTGGATAGAACCCAACCTTTTTATAGGGCCTAATTATGTGATTGTAATTTGGCGATATGCTGTAGCATTAGGATTTGTCCCAGCGCATACGCGTAATCCAAGGCCTTCTTACCTTCAAATCTATGAATGGACCGGAGAATGGGTTAAACATGATGTTGGGGATATTGGTCAGCTCCGTTTGAGTCATGATATCGATAAACAGGAGCTAGTCGTTGCACTCCAAAAAGATCATTTTGCATTGGCACTGCGACAGGGGACGAACGATTATCGGATCAACGTATTTCATAAAGACAAATTTAATGGTAATTGGACAACTTTCAGTGATCATGTGACACTCTATGATGGTCGCTTGGCGGATGCGCAGTACTTATCTGAACTATACCTACATTCTGGTCGTGACTATGTCTTGCTTGGTAATATGACATCCCCTTTTTCTTACAGGTATACTTGGAATGGAGCTTCATGGGATAAAGATCAACTAAACTATACTCCAGAAGACCCATCAGGTATGCACTACGCAAGTTCTGATAATTTTGTGTTAGCCCATAACATAAATACAAGTCCGGATGAGTTTAGCTTTCACTTATTAAGTGAAGATAAAAATTGGACTACAAGTGTATTTGATGCTGATTTTCGCACTGATGCGGTTTACAGTGATCAAAAAAGGGAAGATAGGTCTTATTGGTATAGTACACCTTCTTTCATGGTGGCGATGGCGGATGATAACCCTGAGTACGCTTTTGTGTTGGAGGAGAGCTATATAAGTCACACTAGGTTTTCGTTACCGGCTTTAGGTGATCATTATCCAGTGGTTACTCCTTCTAATGGCAACATCAATATTTCTGCGCATCCCGCAGGTGAGTTTGAAAATTTTAACAATCTTTTCTTTTTCAGATATGATGGCACGGTTTGGAAGGAAAAAATTATTCAGGGTGCAGGTATTCTGGGGTTTTATATTGGACCAAAACTCTATAACTCAGCACCAGATGTAGTGGGTTTTAGTCTGGGTGAGAGTACGCTTCGTCTGATGAGGTACGATGCGAATCTGGGTGATTGGGCAATTAACCAATACACGACACCTGTAAATTGGTTAGACCGGTACGTTAAAATATCTACCCGGTCGGCTTTAATGGGCGACCAAATTTATTATTTAGAGCCTAATGGAGTCTGGCAAAATATTGGTGGAATCAGTATTACGGGACTCAATGGTAGTTCATGGTACGAGGATTTAAGAAGCGTGAATGATCTATATGCCGTTTCAAAACCGTACGACTATACTCGATTTTACAAGATTACCAATGGGACCGTTGTTGAAAAAAATCTCCTCAAGAATATGGATCGTAGAACGGACTACTATGATGTGGGGGATCGACTGATGGGTGGCAGCATCATGGCTGCATTTGACGTAGAAGATGCCAGAAAAGCAGGTGCCAGGAAGTTTCATTTGTATAAATGGGAAGATAATGAATTTCAAGGGGGGTATGATCTAGTAGTAGTCTCTAATGTGAAAGTCAATGATGGCATACTAGATATCAAAAAGGCGTACAGTTATAACACTTTAACCGCCAAAGTGGACGCCAGTGGACAAATACCTTTATTTAACGAAGTCACTGTGGTAACAGGAAGTGATGATGCTATAAATTATCCTAAGGGATACACCAAACATTATTTTTACAATGGGAAGCCCCTCAGTGAGTTGGTTAAGGTTCCAGCTAATCAGATTGATGATGATGTCACCCTCTTCGCAGGTAGTAACTATCGGATGGAAATGTATGACAACGCAGAGAATTTAGTTACTTCCAATGAGACAGTTTACAGCACCACTAAAAAAGTGTTATATAATTCTTCTTCAAATCCATTTGCCACGGCGTACTTTGTACGCCCCACACAGGCGGTCACTAAGGATTATTTCTCAGGAGGAAATGTTCGAAGTTTGCTCACGGAAACGAGCTATAACCAGTATGGATATCCAACTTTGGTAGAAAACTACAGCGATGACCAGTCATTTAGTGCACATACCAAAAATTCGACAGCCTACACCTATTACTCCGATGTTTATGACCCTGCCGCACAAAATATTTACAGCGAAATCGTTAGTACAAAAACGTTGGTGGATGATGAAGTGGTTTCATCGGAAGCTACAGTTTGGCAAGAGATTAACGATGTGCCGCTTGCCATTAAGTCCTACACCTGGCGAGGATTCGGATCTGTCGACTTCACGGCTTGGACTGGAAGCGAACCGGGAACGAGTTGGCGACTTTCCAACAAAGTTGAACATCGCGATAGCAAAGGAAACATACTTCAAAGCAGTGATTTTATGGGTGATCGCGAAGCAGCTATTTATGACGACCTTCAACTGAACCCCACTTTAAGTGCCACTTATGCCTTGTATGACCAGATTGCTGGTACTAGTTTCGAACCGGGTCAGATGGGCTACATCAGCACCACTGACATTTCCACCCAAGATGCCTATACAGGTGAAAGTTGTTTATACAATGGTTCTGCCACTTCGCCAGTACTTCCTACTGATGATTACGAAGTATATTACTGGTACAAAAACGATATCGGTTCGGTCTCAATTTCCAGCGGCACGTCAACAGATCATGGTGTGCTGAGGACTTCCAATGGCTGGTCGCTCAGAAAATGGTCTCTATCAGGCAGTGGTTTGGTAACCATATCTACCTCGAGCTACTTAGATGAATTAAGGATCCATCCTGAAAATGCGTACACGACAACTTTCGTATACAATCAAAGGCAGCAAAAGATAGCGGAAACCGGTCCTGATCTTATTACCACCTTTTTCTACTATGACGACTATGACCGTCAACACTATATCAAAGATTTTGAAGGAAATATTGTCCTTTATTATGCGTATGGATTTAAAAAATTTGGAGAATGATGCGGTTAAAGAATAGAAGTAATCATTGCGGCCATCCCCTCTTTTTAAGGTTGTGCCTTACTGTATTCATATTAGGTGCTTATGTATACATTCATACTGCATATGCTCAGCAACAGGATTTCAATCAGTATTCACAGTATAGTATTGAATTTAAGAATCAGGAGAAAACATTTGTTCAGCAACTCAAACAGACTAATCCAAATATCACTCAACCTGAAATCAAAGCACAACTCCGCCAATTCCAACTTGAAAATTTTGACCCCTTTAGCGCATCTACTACGAATTCACTAATTAATTCAAACATTAGCCCACAAAGCTTCTCAAGCCAAAGTGCTCCGGCATCTACCAGTACCTTCAATCAAGTACCGGACGATATAGAATATATGGCGCTTCGTGCCTTTTTTGAAGCTACGGATGGCCCGAATTGGACCAATACCTCTGGATGGGATTATCCTAACTGGAAGGACCCTGGCACAGTTGTAACGCAGGATCTTAACTGTCATGGGGTATTAGTATCCAACGGGGATGTCATAACCATTGCACCTTACAATAATAACTTATCGGGAGATGTGAAGGACATAGATCTTACCGGACTTGAACAATTACAATTCCTTCAGTTCAATAACAATAATATGACAGGCAATATTCAGGATTTGAAATTAGTTCCGTCCATAACACATGTTATTATTTATAACAACAATATTCAGGGGGACATTAGTGGCTTCGATTTAGGTAACACTAGTTCCCTAATTACCTTGGATGCTTCTAATAACCAGATTGGAGGTCGGATAGACCAGTTTGATACTAAGAACATTGCAGGGATATATCTTGGATTAAACAATATAGAAGGAGAAATTCATCAATGGGATTTAACGGGTAATTCAAATATTGCAGCTATTGTTTTATCCGACAATAATATTGCCGGTGATATTCAAGGCTGGAATTTGACCAACAATAGTAATGTTTTGCAAATAAGCGTTGCTGGAAATGCTATTGCCGGACAAATCCACCTGTGGGATCTAAGTGGTTTAGATGGTTATGACCCTTTAGGCTACGTTGCGGCCATAGATGTATCTAATAATGATATATCGGGGGACTTAAACTTATGGACTACGCTCGGTAGTGTGCCGTTGAATGCTTTAGATATTAGTAACAATGCCTTTACTTTTCAACACTTTCTTCCGTTCGCACAAAACACTTCCGTAAGCACTTTTTCTTACGCTCCACAAAAGAACATAGATATAGGGCAAACCACATCTTTGTACGCTATTGGTGATATACTCTCACTAGAATCTTCTGTTGATCGAAGTACTACACCTGCTAGTAGGTATCAATGGTTTAAAGATGGACAGGCTATTACAACCCAGGATCCTACAAACCACACCTATAATAAAGCTAACTTTCAGATTGCTGATGAAGGGGATTACTATTACACCATAACTAATACTGCCTTGCCTGACCTAACCCTTCAAAGTGAGACCATTATGGTTGAAAATGGCACGAACCCACCAACGTTATCGGATGTAAATATATGTACCGGCCAAAGCGTAGCACTATCCCCCACTGGTACAGGCACCCTTAAGTGGTACACAGATGAAATATCAGGAACGCCTTTCTTTATAGGGGCGACTTACACTACCCCAAACTTAATGGAAACCACCTCCTATTTCCTATCTCAAGAAGTGGGAGGCATCGAAAGTGAACGCGTGAAAGTCACGGTGATTGTAGGACCTATTTTTGATGCTACTCCCAACCAGACCATTTGCAGGGGAGAGTTTGTCCCAATATCTGTTTTTGGTGAGGAACTTGCGGTGAACTGGAGCGATGGGAATGGAGATTTTGCATCTTTTGTTGCCCAGCCAGGGGAAACAACCACCTATAACTATACCGTAGAGGATGCTTATGGCTGCTCTGGTGCCGGCAGCATTACTATTACAGTTTTAGACCCTTTTCAAGCTGAGATTATTACACCTGCCCCTACCTGCCTGGGGGATAATGTCACTCTCGAGGCTGAAGACGTTCCGGGTGCTACCTATGCTTGGGAGCCCGGCGGACTGACGGGAAGACTAGTTGATGTGACTGTATCCGGGATAGAAGAGTACACGGTTACTGTTACCGGATCTAATGGCTGTACCTCAACCGCTTCGGTAATCCCCCAAATAAAGACCTTCACGGTTGCTGGCGAAGACCGGGAAATTTGTATAACAGAAACGGTTACCTTATCTGCCAACGGTGGGGATACCTATTTGTGGAGCACCGGTGAGACCACCCAAGATATAGAATTTGCGCCTACGGCGGCAGGGATTTTTACCTTGACCGTTACAGCTACCAAAGATGGATGTTCCTCTACCGATGACGTAGTGGTAACCGTTGACGCGTACTGCCCGGGTGAGCCGATCAGCTTTTTGGCCAGGGCTATCAGCACTACTGAGATTGAATTGAACTGGCGCGAGCCTGACGGTAACCATAACCAATATGTAATACAAAAGCTCAACGACCAGGGAACGTATGAAACCGTAGCCACAGTGCCGCTAGGTACGGGTTTTTGGTTGGATGACGGATTAGAGGCCGAAACGGTGTATTACTATCGCATTTTTAGTGAAGTAGCTACAGAGAAGTCTGATAATCGTTTTGCGCGAGCGCGTACTTTCACTCCTAACCAGAACTATATTATGGAGACCGAGGTACTTGTACCTGGGATAACTGATGTTTTGAATGTTCCTAACCTTGGTTACCAAAGTAGAAATACCGCCTGGAATTACTTGAATGGTTTAGGGTCTGAAATGCAGACTGTCATTGAAGGGGCTAGTCCATCTCAAAAAGATGTGATTCAACCTATAATTTTTGATGAGTATGGGATGCAAACGAAACAATATTTAAGCTACACCATTGCTCAACCCACCAAACCAGGCAACTATCGTGATGAGCCTGAACAAGAGGCGCTGAATTTTTACGGTACGCCGCCACCTGGGATAGCATCTACATCTACCCCTTATGCAGAGACTGTTTTTGAACAGTCACCACAAGCAAAAGTTTCACAGCGGGCCTCGCCGGGTGAGGACTGGGCGGTGGGTACCGGTAGGGAAATAGAAATTGATATCACCACCAACTCGGGTTCAGACCTGCTGGACTGGCAGATCGTGGGCGATCAACTCCGGGCTTCCGGTTACTATCCTTTGGGCGAGCTTAAGAAAACGGTAACCACCAATGAGGATGGTGAAGTAGTGACAATGTTTGAAGATATACTGGGGCGGGAACTCATGCATACCGTGGCCTTGGAAACGGGCTCCATTACCACCTACTTTGTGTATAATAGTCGCGGAAGCTTAAGGTACCGCATTACCCCCAATATCATTGAAAACCTATCTGGTGGCTTACCTTACGTTATTGATGCCACCACCCTTGCCTCGAGTTGCTATACCTACGTATATGATGCCCAGGAAAGGTTAATTGAGGAAAAATGGCCGGACAAAGAAGCCGTGCTGTATGTATATGATGAATGGGATCGCCCTGTACTTTCCCAAACCGGAAACCAGCGCTTGACTGAGCAATGGTCATTTACCAAATACGACCGCTTCAACCGTCCCGTACTTTCCGGGCTTTACACGGCACCCTCCGCTCTTACGCAAGCCCAGATGCAGGCGGAGGTGGATGCCTTTTATGCTACGGGAGGGGGATCACGCTACGAATCCTACGGCGGAACGGTGCTCGGTTACACCAATACCAGTTTCCCGGATGTTCCGGATGAGCAGTTTTACCTATCGGCTACTTATTATGATTCCTATAGTTTTATTAATGATGATTCCTCTTTTGGTCCTGCTTATGCTTATGACCCCGATGAGCTGGTTTGCCAGAATTCACCCCAGGGCAACTTTTGCTTTCCTGCCAGTCCGCTGAAAGTGTTAAGGGGCAAAGTAACAGGTTCAAAAACCAGGATTGTCAATACCGGTAACTGGCTTAATGGAGTGATCTACTACGATGAGCGGGGAAGAACCGTGCAGGCCATAGCCCAAAACCACCGAGGTGGCATTGATCGGGCCAGTTCTTTATACAGTTTTTCCGGCTGGCTACTCGCCACGCGTCGTACTATGAACGCTCCCGATGGCAATGTCTATGGAATTGCCAGACGTTTTGCTTATGACCACACCGGGAGGTTACTGGAAGGCTATCACGAACTGTTTAGAAATGGCACAGGTCAAGGAGAAGTATTGCTGGCTCAGAACATATACAATGAATTAGGCCAGCTCATAGAAAAGAACCTGCATGTTGATCAGAACATCCCACTGCAATCGGTCGACTACCGGTACAATATCCGTGGGTGGCTGGAATCGGTCAACAATGCACAACTCACCAATGACGGCAATGACGATGTCAATGACCTCTTTGGTATGGAAATTATCTATCAAACACCGGTGAACGGCATAACGCCTGGTACAAACTGATTATAGCGATGAAAACCCTAACTCCTGATAAAATGATAAAATGCTTTTGTTTTTTGATCCTGACTTTTTCAGTTACAAGCTTAATGGGGCAAACAGTTACTCCCCAGGATATTATTGGAACATGGTCATTGAACTTTACAACAACTATGGCCAGTCTCAATGAGGAAAGCAAGGCCCGGTGCAACGCTTTATCAGATGAATCACAGACTTACCTGCGGGCGAGTATAGAAGATTTGGAAATTTCTTTTAGTGTCAATGGTGAGTATAGCCTCAATACTACCCAGGGAGATCAGATTACAGGGAGTTGGCAATGGAACGAACCTGGAGTTTCCCTTGAAGTGGTAACATCACATGTGGGCAATACTTATAAGATCATGGGATTAAGCCCTTCCCATCTGGTTATTCAGGTTTCGGACCCATCGGATCATAAAATAGTTTTCAATACCTGGTACTTAGAAAAACAATAATTCCGCAATGTTCCTGAAACGCGCCAAGCCTTATAAAATACCCTCTAAAACCGGGTTTACCTTCACTATCCTGGCTTTTTTATTCTTTATGCTGTCCACTGCCCGTGGGCAATCGGTTAAAGTATGGGTTAACTTTAACAAATTTTCCCCTGAAGCCTTACCATGGAACAATTTTAGCTCAGACCCGATAGCCGGCACGACCCTGACAAACCTTTATGATAATAGTAGCCAGGCTACCGGCATTTCGGTTACCCTGATAACGGACTGGGTGGGGGTGCAAAACTCAGGAGTGAATACGGGCAATAATTCCGGTATTTATCCTGATAATGTATTAAAAAACTTCTTTCGGGTCTACGATGACACCGAGACTATCAGGTTTGTGGGGCTTGACCCCAACACTAGCTATAACTTCAGGTTTCACAGTGGCAGGGCATCCGACCTGAACCCCTACACGGAATTTGAGATTGATGGTAACACGGTACTTGCCGATGCGAGGTACAACAGTTCTATGTTAGTAGAATTATTGAATATTATGCCTAATGCGCACGGTGAAATTGATGTGTTGGTAAGAAATGCTTCGGGCTCCTCGCAAGGGTATCTTAACGGTATGGAGATTGAATGGTCAATAGGTGGGGGCACTCCACCTATAATGCCCTCAAACCTGAACACTGTTAGCACCTCAGGTAGTGCGGTTTACCTTACCTGGACAGATAGGTCAAACGATGAGACCGGCTTCGAAATTGAAAGAAGCCTGACCAGTGGTAGCGGTTTTACATTAATTACTACTACGGCTTCAGATAATACCACCTATACAGATACGGGATTAAGCGAAAATACCACCTACTATTACAGGATCAGGGCTATTAACACGAATGGTAATTCAGATTATGCACCGGAATCGACCGTTACGACCCCGCAATCGGTTCCCTTATCACCGTCTTCATTATCCATTACCTCTTCCACCTCTTCTTCTTTGACATTAAGCTGGGCTGACAACTCGAACAACGAGGACGGCTTTGAAATTCACAGGAGCCTTACTTCCGGTAGTGGTTTTAGTTTGATACAAACCACAAGTGCCGATGCCTCGTCATTTACAGATACCGGATTAGCTCCATCAACTACCTATTACTATCAGGTACGAGCCGTAAATACGGCTGGGGCATCCACATTTAGTAGTGAAACCCAGGGTTCAACCGATAGTGGTAGTGCAGGAACTTCAGGTAGTACGGTGCTCATAAATTTTAATAAATTCTCTCCCGAAGGAGGTAATTGGAACAATTTCAATTCAGACCCCGTATCGGGAACAGCATTGAGTAATTTATTGACGAGTGACGGGCAAGCTACAAATTTTGCCGTTACACTCACTTCTGACTGGTTTGGTGTCTCAAACTCGGGCATAAACACAGGAGACAATAGTGGCATATTTCCTGATAACGTACTGAAAAACCATTTCAGAGTATACAGTGATACAGAAACGGTTGAGTTTTCTGGATTGGATGTTAACAATTTGTATAATTTTCGCCTACATAGCGGCCGCAGCTCTGACCTGAACCCTTTCACAGAATTCGAAATTAATGGAAATACTGTAGTTTCGGATGCACGTTACAATAGCGCAACATTAGTAGAACTCACAGACATTACACCGGATGCACAAGGCAAAGTAGTCCTTTATGTGCGCAATGCCACAGGATCTACCCTGGGTTACTTAAATGCTATGGAACTGGAGGAAATGGCGAGCTCAGACCCTCCGAATGCACCATCACAACTTTCACTTGCTCACCTGGATCAAACTTTAATAGCGCTCACCTGGGAAGATAACTCCCTGGATGAAACGGGCTTCTCACTGGAGCGGTCCGAAACGACTGGGGCGGGCTTTGTGGAAATCGCCAGCCTGGGTGCAGATGCCACGGCATACCTTGACGAAGGGCTCACAGAAAACACCACCTATTACTATCGTGTTCTTGCCCTGGGCAGTTCTATGTCTTCCGACTACAGCCCGGTACTGGAAGCGACTACCGCAGAATACGTGGTCCCTGATACCGAGCTCATCCATAAAACGCGATACAATGGTAGCATTACCGCCGTCAAGTGGAGAAACCACGGGGATGAAGAAGAAAAGATCTTTACCTACAGATACGATCGGGCCAACCGATTGACCAATGCACAGTTTGCCTACGGTGTGACCAATACCATGACTGGTACCTGGACAAGTTCCGTCCAAGGTGGGTTTAGCGTACCGGAAATAGGCTATGATCCAAACGGCAACATCTCCACACTCAGAAGACAAGGGATGGAAGATATGGTAAAAACCAACGACGCGCTTTCCTATGCCTATACGGGCAATAAACTAATGTCCGTGGTTGACCTTTCAGGTTGGGACGGATTTGCAGATAAAAGCGAGATCGGGGATGACTACAGCTATGACGCTAATGGCAACCTAACTAGTGATGCTAATCAGGGCATAACTTCCATCATTTATAACTACATGGACCTGCCGGAACGCATCAATAAAGCAACAGGGGAGTACATACTCTACGTTTATGATGCTTCCGGGAGCAAGCTTTCCGAAGAAATTTATGATGCCAATAACCAGTTGGTAAAACGCACCGACTATATGGGTGAATTCGTATTCGAAGATGATGCCTTAAAGCTCGTACATCACGAAGAAGGGCGGGTTTTACCGGATGCCACTGACGGTACATTTGAGTACCATTATTATTTAAAAGACCATCTCGGGAATACGAGGGTTACGTTCACGACAAACCCCAAGGAAATCGACTTTACGCTTAACTACGAGAGCAATCCTGCTGTGCCCGATGATCTGGGCTTGTTTGAAAATGTAGACAACACCACGATCATCTCCAATGATCTATTTGACCATACCGATGAAGCAGGGAATACCTACACCAACACTCAACTGTTGACCGGTGGACTCAACTCCCAAGTGGGTTCAGTGATTGCTATTCCGGTGGGGATGGGTGACACCTTGCACGCGGAAGTGTTTGCGAAGTACAAAGACAACAACGGCAACGGGAATAACTCAGGAGCTGCCATAGCCGGGTTATTGATCAATGCCTTTACAGGTGGTACAGGTATGACCAATGAATTAGGCAACCAAAGTATCAACAACAACTTTGGTTCGGGCTCATTGATCGGGACAACAGGCTTTGCACCTGAAGATGCGAATGCCCCCATGGCCTTTTTGAATGTCATGTTCCTGCCGGAAGATGATGTGATCAGTTTAGAAAAGGATGTGTCCTTCGCTTATGACCAAATTGATGGGGCAGCCATGCAACCGAATACGTCAACCAAAGCCGCCCATGACCGCATGCACATTGACAATTTTGTCGCGCCTGACCAGGGCTATGTACTGGTTTATTTAAGCAACGAAAGTGCGGTGATGACGGAAGTCTATTTTGATGACTTGAAGATTACCGTGAATGAGCATCCGGTGATTCAGGCCGACTCGTACTACCCTTTTGGTTCGAGGCATACTGGTGGATTCAAGAGAGTCACAGCAAAGGAAAATAGATATCTCTTCGGTGGCAAAGAACTCCAAACAGATTTAGACCTAGGTTGGCTGGATTTTCATGCTAGACAATATGATCCTGTAATTGGCAGAATGCTTAGCGTAGACCCCTTAACTGAGACAACATATGAGTGGACACCATACCGTTTTGGCTTTAATAATCCTGTAAGGTATACTGATCCGACAGGTATGACTGAGGTTGATGAAAATGGAAATGTCACCTATGAAACCGAGGAAGAGATAGGACTATTTTTAGCGGGATACAACAAGAGGTATGGCGGCAGCAGTTCGACTGGGGAAAATGATGGCGATTGTGAAGGTAAAGACTGTGATAAAAAGCAGAATGATAACCCTACTTCCGAAGGACTATTTTCAAAAAAATATTGGCGCTGGTTTGTTTTGAGGGGCTGGTGGGAAGGAGGTATAGACCTTTTATATCCTCATATGAACTCAGGCTCATTAGGCGAAGATGCTGAATATCATGAAAAGGTTGAAGATATGGTAATTACCTATGCAACAGGTAAGATAATATCAGTCGTCAGAATAAAGAGGCCAGGAGCATTCAAAAAGGCTAAAAAAGCAGCAGACATTCCAATTACTCAGCAACCTCAAAAAGTTCAAAGAGTTCCAATGACAGATAGTAACGGCAAGGCAATTTTAGATGCAACAGGTAAACCAATAATGACTCGGGAGTATACTTTTACAAATAGACAAGGAAGAAAAATTGTAATACAAGACCATTCTGCGGGTCATGAGTTTGGAGACGGTGGCGCTGGAGATCAAGGGTCTCATTTTAATGTAAGACCTGCTGAAAATACGAGAACAGGTAAAGTTAAAGGTACAGATAGCCACTATCCTTTTGATAACGATTAGGAAATTAGAGAATGTGGATTAATAAGATAGAAAACCCAGAAGCAATTAAGCAAACACTTGGAGCATCCATTCCAGATTTAGAAGATATAATGGTTCAAAGTGTTGAACTGGATTATAACGGCCCAGTTTTGAGGATGAATATTGACTTACAGGAGTTGGCTGAAGTGCCGAAAAAGTGGCTACTGAAAGGCTACAATAGCGCGGTTATAAGCTTGCAGTTTGTTGCTGTGTCAAACGTCAAAATATTGGAATGGTCAACATCTACTAAATGTACAATAAGAATTTATAGCTTAGAAGATGTAAAAATGGGGGTCAGTGTTGAAGGAGATATAGACATTAAGTTTGAGTGCTTATCAATTTACATTGACAACATAGCACCATACACATGCGAAACCCAGGATTAAACTCTGCTCAATAATGTTGGCCATTTTCTGAAAGACATCTTTAATCACGATTTTTTGTGGATTACTTGTGAATCCTGCTTGGTTTTGTGGAAAACTTTTTCATTTTTTTTGAAAGGCGTAAACGGTCGAAATAAGCGCAAGTTCTAATTGAGTATACATATATAACTATCTGTATAATAGATAGTTAGACCCTTATCTATCTTTCTTTAATAGAGAATAAACAAACATTGACATTTACTAGGTTATTGGTTTTATTTACAGACATATCATTGGACTCTGTAAAGATCGAGTGGTACAGAAGTAAAAAAGGAACTCAAAAGAGAGTTCCTCATTATAAAGATGTTGAAATAGAACACTTGCGTTTGTAGGCAAGGTTCTCGGATGCAGCAAGAGAACAAGCTCCTGTTGTAAGGGTAGAAGTTCTATTTGCTTTAAAAGGTCAATGTTGCAGCATTGGCCTTTTTTTATGTGATAATATATCATATCTACCTTAGATAATTATGATATATTATAATACCAATATAGCAAACTCTGAATTACAACTCCAAAAGAATTTTGGTAGTTGAATGTACAGTTATGTATGTAACTGCATAGTCACCTGATTAAGATGCAGCCAGGCTATTAAGGTTATCTTTTAACTTCTTTTTGGATAAGGCCACATCGATAATCTTCAGTAAAGCGTTCTTCTCGTCTTCGTCCAAAAGCTCAATCATCTGTACCTTTTCCAGGAGAGAAACATTGATATCCTCTAAATCACCCTCACGTACTAGCTCTGCCAAAGACACCTCGAATACATCAGCAATTTTTTTAAGTGTTGGAATTGTAGGTGTGACCTTACCACTTTCAATGCGTGAGTATTGCCCTTGAGGGATATCTACAGAAAGCGCAATCTCCTTCTGAGATAGGTTTTTGAGCTTCCTGAGCCTTTTTATATTATCAGAGATGGACTGCATACAGTTAAAATATATATCAAAAGTAATCAAATGAGCTATTTTATCTAATTGAGTGAAATAATATGAGTGTTTAATATATATTTGAATATATATTTAAAGAAAACTAAAATATACATTTAAGTATAAAAAATAATGCCACCCGAAACTCATCGACTCGACACCACCAATCCTGACTGCCTCACCTACGACCACTCGCCTTTAGAGATCACAGTACTTGGAGGGATAAGACTTGAAGGCTTGGACAGAATGCGAGCTACCTTGAAAATCAAAGCCGCAGAGCAGCAAGCCGTCAGACACAACCTTGACCTGTACAATAACATCCAAGTAGAAAAACTGATCCGGAGAGTGGCTGAACGGTTAGAGATCGGAACAAGCGTGATCACAGCAGCACTCGTTGACCTCACCGAAGAGCTGGAAGATTACCGTATGAACGAGATCGAGAAACAAACCCAAGCCCAGGACAAACGCAAGTTCCTTACCCCTGAAGAGATCAAAGCAGCTCAACTCTACCTATCTAGCCCAAACCTAATTGAACGCACTAAAGAGGACATTGGTAAAGCTGGCGTGATCGGAGAAGAGACCAACCGCCTGTTAATGTACCTGATCTTTACGAGTAGAAAGCGAGAAAACCCGCTCCACATCATTAGCCTGGGCAGTTCAGGTATCGGTAAAACCCACCTACAGGAGAAAGTAAGTGCCTTGATCCCGGAAGAAGATAAACTAGAGATCACTAGTCTGAGTGGTAATGCCTTCTACTACTTCGGGCAACAAGAGCTGAGAAATAAACTGATCCTGATCGAAGATCTGGACGGTGCCGAAGATGTACTCTACCCGTTGCGTGAGATCCAATCCAAAAAACGCATTAGCAAAACCATTGTGGTCAAGAATACCAAAGGCGAAACCAAAACCATCACCCTGAAAGTAGAAGGCCCCGTAAGTGTAGCCGGATGCACCACCAGAGAAAGCATTTATGAGGATAATGCAAACAGGAGTTTCCTGATCTACATCGATGAAAGTAGAGAGCAAGATCAAAAGATCATGGCCTACCAACGAAAACTAAGTGCGGGTAAAATAGACGTGACCGAAGAACACAGAATTACCGAACTACTCCAAAACACCCAACGCGTCCTACAACCTGTCCAGATCAGAAACCCCTTTGCCGAATCCCTGCACATCCCCGAAGAAGTCTTTAAGCCCAGAAGAACCAATGCCCATTACCTGGCCTTTATCGAAGCCGTGACTTTTTACCACCAATACCAAAGAGAAAAGCAATACGACAAGAACACTGGGAAAGAGTTCATAGAAACGACCCATGAAGATATTAAAGTGGCCAATGAGCTAATGAAAGAAATCCTACTGAGGAAATCAGACGATCTAAACGGAGCCACCCGCAACTACTTCGAAAAGCTCAAAACCTGGTTGAAAGCAGAAGACAAAAACAGCTTCACCAATGTGCAAGCCCGTCAAGCGTTGCGCGTGAAATCCAGCAATCAAAAACGTTACATGGCCGCCCTGCAGGAATGGGGGTTAGTGCAGAAAGTAAAAGGCGATAAAAAGAATGGCTTTGCTTATGAAGTAACCAGCTATGAAGACCAGCAGCAGCGAACCCAACGCATTACCACCGTGCTGGATGAAATACTAGTTCACCTCAGTAGTTCGAGAAGACCAAAAGAAGTTCAATCCAAGAAATGAACTACATAACTAGCCCTACAAGTGAGAAACTAAGAAAATCAAAGAAGTTCAGTCCAAACCGAAAACACCCACCGAAGTGAAAAAACTAACCCTCCAAAACTCAGCCTTTAGATACCTGGAACAAAGCTATGGCCAGTGGCTGGACATCCTGGGCTATGCGCCAAGCACCGTTCGATCCTTCCCGCTCTACATCCGTGAGTTCCTGCACTACATGGAGAAAAAAGGCTACACCCAAATTAACCAGATCGACATTCCTATTATCCAAACCTACTACCGTGAACTCTCCCAACGTGGCAACCAGAGGCGGGGCGGTGGCTTATCGAATAACTACTTGAATACCCATTTGAATGCCCTGGATAGATTACTGGAATACTTACGAAAGCAAGCACGAATAGAAATCCCACCTATGGGCATACCAAAAGAAAATCCAAACCCAGAAGAAGTGATCCCGCTCACCCTCGATCAGGTCAAACAACTCTATGCAGCCGTCAATACCTGCGCAGAAGCCTATGAGGAAAGTCATCCACGCTATGACCGCCAGGCCATCCAGTTACGAGATAAAGCCATCCTAGCCGTATTTTACAACTGTGGGTTACGAAGAACGGAAGGTGAAAGCCTGAACTTATCCGACATTCATTACGACACCCGGTTACTGGAAGTGAAAAAAGGGAAGGGCGGCAAACCTCGATTCGTCCCCATGAGCTTAGGAACAGTCGCACACTTACAAAACTATCACTATGAAGGCAGGCCAATATTAATGAAGAAGCCCAATGAAGATGCGTTCTTCCTAAACTACCGTGGAGAACGAGCAAGTGGCAATCTGTTCAACAAACGAATCAAAGAACTACAAAAATACACGGATGATGCAGACTTAAGACAAAAGCACTTACACCTACACATCTTACGGCACAGCATTGCCACGCACCTACTTTATCAAGGGATGAGCTTAGAAAATGTCGCTCAGTTCTTAGGGCATTACTCACTGGAAAGCACACAGATCTACACGCACTTAATGGAGAAAGTCTATGGATGAAAAACAACGAGTCACTACCTACCTGCAACAAAAAGGGTGCAGTAAAAACAGCATTCAAACCTATGTGCGAAACCTAGGTCTATTCATCGAATGGCTGAAAAGCAAAAACATGGAAAGTGAAAATGTGACCTACTCAGAACTGCTGGACTACATCGGCCATTTACGAAATAAAGGAAA
>JBCCIX010000030.1:0-17625 GCA_039028075.1 Bacteroidota bacterium
TGGACTCTTTGAAGCGATCGGCAGGAGGGCAATTACCGACCTCGGCTGCTTTGGAGAGCACGGTGGTTGGTCAAGCTGCGGATGGGGTCAAGTCGGTTGTAATGGATTCTTTATCTCAAGCAGGGGTCGAGATCCCACCCATTGATTCAACCCAAACTAAGGACCGCATTGAGCGGGAGATCCGTGGAGAGATCCGGAATAATTTGGGTGCTGAGGTTAGCAGTATACAATTGGATTCCACACTTACAGAGCAGGCCAAAAATCGAACAGAACAAGAGCTGAGCCAACTAGGTGAAAGAGAATGGGGTGTAGCTATCTCTGATGTAAAACTGGATTCTACGCTTACAGATCAGGCCAAGAATCGAGCAAAACAAGAACTAACTGAAATCAGTAGTGAAGAACTGGGCGTGGATGTTGCTACTATACAATTCGATTCTGCAGGTCGTGCAAACCTGGCGAAAAATATAGAGCAGCTCGCCGGCGAGAAATTGAAAAATGCGGATGGTTTTGAACAACTTGGTGATCAGGGTGAGCTAGGTAAGCTGGACGAATATAAAGGTCAGCTGGAGCAAACTCGTCAACAGATGCAGCAAGACCTTGCCAAGCAGCAAATGAAAGAAAAGATGGCTTCGCAAGCTAAAGCATATATTTCAAAACATGCGGATAAGTTGCAGCAGGTTCAGTCTCAGATGGGGGAGCTTAAAAAGAAGTACAGCTATGTGCCTAATAGTAATGATTTGAGTACAGCTAAAAAACGCACCTCGCTGGAGGACGAACCCTTTGGTAAGCGCCTTGTTTTTGGCGGAAACTTTAACGTTACTGAGACTAATCCCTTGGCCGTAGACCTGTCACCGATAATTGGCTATAAGATCAATACCCTATTTGAAGTAGGAATTACCGGTTTATACCGGGCCCAATTTAATGCGGATAGGAGTGGAGTACAAGCGGAAGGTGATAATACCTATGGTTACTCCGCTTTTGTCAATCATATGGTATTTAGAAACTTCTTTGGCTATATAGAAGGCGAGAATATCAGCCGAGTTAAAACTATTCAAGATCAGCTTGTACGTGAATGGGACCAGACTTTATTAGTGGGCATTGGGCGTAGATTCAATATTGCCAAATGGCTGGAAATGCAAGCTATAATAACGTATAACTTCCTGCATGAGAATCAAGATGGAGTTTATGACAGTCCGGTGGTTTTGAAGACCGGAGTAAGGTGGAAAAGGTGATTGAGATCTAAAACAAGATACCGAACCTTAGGTCCAGGTTTTCGGCCACGTGCCCATGTGCTTTTAACGAAGTGCCTAATTGGTATCGTTTGCCTATTGAATACAAAAGTTCATAACGCTGAAAGAAACTTGAATTATCCGTAGGAAAAGGACGATAAAGGTAATAACCCATTTGCTGGTTGAAAGTGAATTTACCAAATACAAAATTGTTACCTACAGTAAGTCCCACAGAATGAAAATCAAAATCGTCATTGGCTCTTTCGGCACGCTCTTTATAGGATTCGTCACGTACGACCTCTAGACCTACATTAATCGCGCTAAAGTTCGTAAAATACCAAAGTGCACCTCCTGAAATTCCAATCAATAACCTTCGGCTGTCGGGGAACTCTTCAGTGGCGCTCACGTTGGGAAGTGTACCAAAAAAACGGGCATAACCCTGCCACTCTCCTTTTTTGTTGGTTCTTCGGTCAAATCCTTCCAGCGTGAAGGCTTCGGGACTATAGGTAAGCCCCACGCCAATAGTAGGAAAGTTCATCCCTCTATTGGGCTGCTTCATACCGCCATTGGAGATGTGATTGTAACTTCCGGTGAGGCTGACGGTATATTGGTCCGTAATGCGATAGTTGATATTTAAATTCAGCAAGATCAAAAAGCTAAGGGTCGAGCTGTAAAAAGTATTTTCGGGGTTATCGACTGCATCGTGTACCTGATCCAAAATACTGATGCCACCTCCGGCTCTGAAACTGTAAAAAAGCCTTTGTTTGAAGTTTAGATAGGGTTCGGCAAAGTACACCAGGTTGTATGAATTACCCAGTTGTTCTTGGTTTCCGTAATTGAAGTAGTAAAACGATAATCCAGTTTGGGCGTAGCAATTACAATTGTCCCAAAATTTACGTGTGTTCATAAGTTTGCTCCATTCCAATTGAATCCCCCAGGGATTGGTTTCTGAAATATCCCTCAATTCGCTGGAATGCGGAATAATGAATCCATAGTTGACCCTGGCACCATAAAGTGTAGGATTAACAACTTTATTTTGCGCCCGACCGGATGTAAAACACATCAAAAATACCGCTATGACCGTCTTGCACCTCATCTAATCAAAAAACTAGAATGATCAACAAATGTTCCTTAAATTTAAAATTGGCCAACTCTTTTCACGAAGGTATTTTTTAAGAGCAAACAAATGAAGAAGTCGGATTAGTAGTTGAATACGTGAAGGGGAACCGAATTCACTCTTAACCGTAGGTTTATTATTTTTCCTTACTTACTTAGAGTTTATACGAAAACCAATCTTGGTTTCGTATAAAATCAGTCTTGGAGGCACTCGTACCGTTTCAAGCTTCTATTTGAGAGATATGAATACCTGTAATGTAAATGTAACCAAAAGCTACGGTTACTTCAGTGGTCGGCAAAAGACTTAATTTTCTGTAATGGGTCGGATTGTTCTCGTGCATCTAGGTATCAAACATTCAACACATCATCACATGAATCTTAATTTATCTACTTATGACGCTGTTTTATGGACTCTTAATTTATCCAACAATAAGTTCAATTGTTGAGCTTCGTCAACGGAGAGATTACTGAAAACATGCGCGAATTCTTGTACATGTTCGTCTGTATTTTCTAACAAATTCAAACCTTTCTCAGAAATTGTGATCTCAACAGACCTGCGGTCATCGTAAGATATATTTCGTTCAATCAACTTTTTATCTAGTAACCGTTTCACAATGCGAGATGCGTCTGACATTTTATCAAGCATCCTTTCCTTAATAAGATTGACTGAAGCCGGTTTAGGATGTTGACCTCTAAGAATACGTAGTACATTGTACTGCTGCCGCGTTATATCGTACACTTTAAAGAATTCATTCATATGTCCAGTGATGTGGTTGGACGTATAGATGAGATTGATTAAAGCCTTTTGATGTTCGCTATCAAATTCTTTTTGTTTAATTTCTTCTTCAAGACTCATCAAACACCTGGTTATTCGACTAGCGAAATTACAAAATATGAATCAGGGAAAGCTTTGATTAGTTATTTATATAATTAAGGAACTCATTCTTGGTTTGGGTTTCCTCGAACCTTCCGGAGAAGAAGGCTGTTCCGGTCTTGCTATTGGTATCTCCTACACCCCTGGAAGCCACACACATATGGTTAGCATCCACTACAATAGCCACATGCTCAGTGTTTAGTGATTTTTTAAGTTCGTTACCGATCTGCACCGTTAATCTTTCCTGTACCTGCGGACGTTTAGCGTAATACTGCACTATGCGATTGATTTTGGACAGACCGATGACCTTACCTGTGGATATATAAGCCACATGAACTTTTCCGTAAATGGGCACGAAATGATGCTCGCAGTTAGAGTAAAAAGTAATATCTTTTTCTACGAGCATTTGATCGTATTTATACTTGTTGTCAAAGAGTGTGATAGCCGGTCTATTGTCAGGGTCCAGTCCACTAAATATTTCCTGAACGTACATTTTGGCCACCCTTTTTGGTGTTCCTTTTAGTGAATCATCCGTTAAATCGAGGCCAAGTATATTCATGATCTCTTCAAAATGGGATTCTATTTTATTGATCTTTTCAATGTCCGTAAGTTCAAAAGCATCGTCCCGCAGGGGCGTGTTGTACGATGCCGCTACATGATCATCACCAAGGTCGTCATGAATATCTCTCTTAAACGGGGTATTCAACATAATTTCTTTCGGTTTCATAAAGTGTGATTTTTAAATCAAGGTTATCATCGATGTCTTCCCTTAAGAGGTTGTAAATGACAACTACTATATTTTCTGCGGTTGGGTTTAAATTTTTAAATTCTTCAGTATCGAGGTTAAGGTTTTTGTGATCAAATCTATCGGTAACTTTACTTTTGATCAGATCGCTCAAGAGCTTCATATCATATACATATCCGGTTTTTGAATTAACATCACCCGTCAGTTTGACAATTAATTCGTAATTGTGACCGTGATAATTTGGGTTATTACACTTACCAAAAACCTTGGCATTTGTGGCATCATCCCATTCAGGATTGTGCAACCGATGGGCTGCATTAAAATGCTCTTTTCTGAACACCGATACTTTCATATACAGCTTTTAACATAAAGCTATATAAATGGTTCAGCTAAGGAAATATTTTAAAAGTAACGTTGACCTGTATTATGAAAATCAAATACTTCAAGGTCCAGCATGAGTGTAATTTCGTGGCTGTTAAAGGAATTACCTACGGATTGATCGGAAGGTATTTCAAAGATATATCCAAAACGAAGTTTGTCACTTATTATCATCTGGGCCATAAGTCCGTAGGTATTGAAATTCCTGGTCAAAATACCGGCAGTATATTTGTCATTAAAAATTACGCTCCCACTGAGATCTATTGAGGCAGGTGCATCGCCAACCGCCCTAAGAATGGCAGACGGACGTAGGGCAACAACAGAGTTAAGTTCATAGACATAACCTAAGGTAAGATAAAAATGTCTGTTGTAGACTTCGGTATCTAAACCTTCTATTTCCTCGACGTTGTTTACCAGCCGAGGTACAGACAATCCCACAAAGAAGTTATCGCCTTTAAGGGCAAACCCAGTGCCAATATTAAATTTTGAAAAGGTATTATCTTGATTAAAAAAGGGATCGTCAGGATCAAAAACAGTTAGTTCTGAAGCATCTTCATTAAATCTCAAAATTCCGGCTTGCATACCAAACGAAAATACGAAGTCCCCAAAGTCGATCTTGTAGCTACCGGCTGCGCTTACATAAGTATTTGTCTGGGCTCCAAGCCTATCCGTAACGAAAAGAAGCCCGGCCCCTACTTTATTATCCAAAAATGATGAGTGTCCACTGAAAGAAGCAGTATTGGGACTGCCGTCAATACCGCCCCATTGAGATCGATAGGAGACTGAGGCATTGAAAACATTATTAATACCAGCATAGGCAGGGTTCAGCACCAAAGGGTTGCTCAGGTAGTTGGCGAAAATAGGCTCTTGTTGACTGTAGGAAGAACTTACAAGAGATATCAAGACGGCACAAAGTATATTTTTCTTCATAACCAACTACTTTTTAATGGTCAAATATCCATCGAATGACCCCTGAGGACTTTCAATTCTATAAAAATAAGTACCTGTGATCAGGTCATCCAACTCGTTGTTCGGTACGTCCGATCGTCCCACATAATCAATCAACTCCTTCACTTCATCTCCCCATCGATTGAAGATTTTGATGTTGTTTGGGCTGGTTAAACCTTCAATAATCCACCAGTCGTTTTTTCCGTCGTTGTTCGGAGATACCGCATTGTAGACCAGGAATTCTGAAATCCCATCAAAAATGATATCCACGGTATTAACCCCACATGCATCTAAAGGATCACAGGCTTCAAGCTCAATATTATCCACTCCTTCAAAAGAAACATCGCTGTAATCGAGGATCAGATCACATCCATCGATTGAGGTCGCTACGCCTGAAGTAGTACTCAAAACACTTATCGTTAACTCTTCAAAGCTGTGGTCAGCGTCATTAATAAGTGCACATAGATCAATTGAAAATATCTCTGAACCTTCCAGCGTAGAAGTTTCCACTATAGGTGGACTGTTAACTTCAATTATGTCTACGTCTACCGTAAACTCCGGATTGCCGTCTAAAAAAGGGTCAGTATTATCAAAATCAGTGACTGTAAAAGTAACCGTCTTTAAATCGTCTTCAGGATTGCTGCTCGTGTTTTCAAAAGTTAATGTGCGCAAAACATTTTGATAATCCGATAAAGAAGCGAGACCGAAAAGATTTAGAATACCACTTTGTTCGTCATAAAAGGACATGATGCCTGTACTTCCCACATCTACGTCCAGAAAATCCACTCCTGTCTCCAGGTTATTGGTGATCTCAACGTCAGCTGATATAATAAAATCTTCTCCGTCATCAAACAGCTCGATGTCGCTCGCTAAAAATACAGGGTCTTCACCTTCGGTAAAAGTAACGAAGGTGGTGTTTGAGCTAAGTGTTGGGGCTTCATTTTGATTTTCAAAATAATTGATTTTTCCATCGTAGGAGTCCCCTACGAAGGCATCAAGGTCTCCGTCACCATCTACATCTGCAAAATCTAAGTTGGCATCTCGTCCAACATCTACGAAGCTCAGAGGATTATCTGCAATGACCTCAGTGAAAGCGTTACCGTTGTTCACATAGAATTTAACCTCGCCATTATCCGGTACTGATCCGGAGTCTCCCCCAATACCGAGGAAGAGGTCATCCGCGCCATCGTGGTCAATATCGACAAACACAGGATTTGCGTAGGAGTTGACACCGGGTGCAGGGTTTGTAATACTTGCGAATGGATTATCTGATCCCATTCTTTCAGTAAATACCGGAGAGGTGGAAGTACCGGTATTTTCAAAATATCTAACAGTACCATCATTCAAAGAGCCTAAAGCTAAATCGAAGTCGCCATCAAAATCAATATCGCTAAAAGCTGGAGAGTACTTTTGGTTGGAAGCCGCAGAACTTATCGGACTGGTTTGGGAAGTGAAATTTGGATTGCTAACATCAGAATTGGAAAAAAACTCCAAGATGGAGGGATCTGGAAGTCCCGGTAAGGACTGTTTTAGACCTACGAATAAATCCTGTACGCCGTCTCCATTTATGTCAACAAAGTCGGGATCGGTACGCTCATTATCAGGTGTGATTAATATTCCTTGAAAGGGATCTTCTGCTACGGGAACATCTTCAAAATTACCATTTCCATCGTTACGGTAGTATTTAAGATTGCCACCGTATTTATTGCCAAGTACCGCGTCTATTGCGCCATCATTATTAAGATCAGCAAAGGATATTGTTGCATCCCGATCGATTTCCGTTGGATTAATATCGGCACCTACAAACGGGTTGGATGCCCCGGATCTTTCGACAAACACGGGATTATTTTGATCACCAATGTTCTCGAAGTATCGAAGTTGCTCATCAGGAAAATTACCAATGAGCAGGTCGAAGTCTCCATCGGTATCTAAGTCTCCAAAAACGGGTTTAGCATAGCTTCCCACATTGATACCATCAAAGGGATTATCCGTTCCTGAAATGACTTGCGGAAAGCTGGGTGTAGTAGCATTACCCTCGTTTCTAAAATAGCGTATGATCCCTGAATCATCACCAATTGCTAAATCCTCGTCACCATCCCCATCTAAATCTGCAAAAGCAGGTGATGCGTGATCCAAGGTACCGCTGAATTGAGGGTTTACAATGGATATGGGATTGGTAGCGCCGTTTTCTTGACTAAATCCTGGAATAGGTAACGACCCGTCGTTTCGCCAAAACTTAACGGTTTCCCCCCATCTGTTCTGGCCGGCGTAATATGAACCGGTAGTACCTCCAATAAATACATCCAAATCACCATCGTTGTCGATATCAACGAAGGCAGGGTCGGCGCGATCTGTATCTGAAAACAGATCACTTACAGGATTTGGAGCAGGTACAAACGAACCTGAAAATGACGGATTACCCGGTGTGCCTTCATTTTCAAAGAATGTGATGTTGCTAAAAGGTGAAAACTCATATTGGAAAGCATTTCCGGAGATGAGATCAAAGTCACCATCTTCATCCAAATCTGCGAAAGTAATAGAGGCATAACTAGTGATACTGACACTAGTTAAGGGGTTATTACTACCACTGTAAAATCGAATAAAATAAGGATCACCCGGTGTCCCATCATTTCTTAGAAAGCTGATTCCGGAATTCGTATTTAAGAAGACATCAAGATCACCATCATCATCGATATCAACTAGCGCCGGCCGTTCATTAGCGACTCTAGGACCTGATCCTACAATTCCTTCACTAAACGGATTAGCCGGCGAATTTTCAACGAATGGCCCCAATTCTTGAGCGTTTAAAGTAGCGCTTTGAAGCAGCAAGGTGATACCGGCAGCGGAGAATCCCAGTTTCACTTGCAAACTAAGCTGCTCCAGGCGCTTCTTTAGCCTGTCAAGCCGCTTGATTATAGCCTTACGTTTCTTAAGGTTGAATTGTTGGAATCTGCCGCATCGTACGTTTTTTTTATACCGAAAAAGAAATTTACGATACTTTAGTAACGTACTATGATAGACGCTTTGGAGACTTTTATGCATTATAATTTTTGAACCTTCGTAAGTTAAGCATTATTGATGAGTACTCCATGTATCCTAATTATATTTATTGTAATAGTACAACTCAATTTATTATTGGAATGAATCAAGTAAAAGCGGTCAAGTTTGTTTTACTGTGGGACCAGGAAAAGTCACTTTATCATGAGAAGATTATTGATTTTTGGAAAAAACTTCAAGCGCTTCCTGCAAACACTGCTGCTGAGGATCGATTGAAAGAAGTTGTATATGTAGCCGTATCACAGGGAGAAATTATCGGTGTGAATACTGCTATCGAAGCTAAGGTGCCTCATCTATCAAATGGCTTGTTTATGAATTACCGTATTTTGATCCATCCAAAATTTAGAATCCCGGGCTTGGTAGACAAGATGGGTGTTTTAACGATCCAATATTTTGATCAGCTCTATCAGACCGGAGCTATTCGATCCTTGGGAGTGATAACGCTCATCGAAAATCAATGGTATAAAGAGAACAGGAGGGAGGCAGTCTGGCCTTCTACCGGACTCACCTACGTAGGAGATTCCGCCGCAGGGCATCATATTCGGTTACGATATTTTGAAGGAGCTAAATTTTAGCGTGCAATGACTGTAAGGAGCGTATGGATAGATTATTGTTCCAGGTAAGGTCTTTTTTTTCTAATGTATATTGGGGATACTTCTCTAAAAAAGCACGAAGTGCCAGTTCCCCTTGTCGCTTGGCCAGCCAGTCACCCATGCAAAAGTGGGCCCCACTACCGAACGCGAGGTGCCGATTATTTTTTCGATGAATATTGAGCACATTAGGATGTATAAATCGAGCTGAATCGCGGTTGCCACTGGCGATGCAAAGTGTAATCACATCACCTTTTTGAAATTCAACGTTTTTAAAGGAGATATCTGTACCGGCTACTCTGCCCACCACGTGTACTGGACTATCGTAACGCAAGAGTTCATTGATAGCCGATGGCCACTCTCTAGGATTTCTAGCGATTAGATCTTTTTGTTTCGGCCAACTGTCTAAGTTCAAGAGCCCGTTACCAATTAAACTTACCGTTGTTTCCTCGCCAGCAAGGAATAGGAAAATGCACAGTGAAATTAGTTCATTCACCGAAGCAGGTTCATGCAGTGCATTGTTTTGTCGAATAATCGAGCTCGTAAGGTCATCGGCAGGATGTTTTCGTTTGCGGGTAATATGTTTAGCAAAATAATCGACGAAGAAAGAAGCGGATTTGTCTACCTGCACCAGTTCTTTAAGTGAAATATATAAATCCAGCACTTTCAAAAGCGATGCGCCCTTGGCCCGCAAAAGCTCAGCGTCCACCAAAGGAATGCCCATAATAGTTGAAATGGTCAAGGCTGGTAAAGGTTGTGCCAATTCATTGATGATGTCAATTCTTCCACTCTTTTGAGATAAAAGCGTCTTCAGGTTACTTTTAATGATATGGTCGACCGCTTTATCACTCCACGCCAGACTCACTAGTTTGCGAATTTTAGTATGCCCGGGGGGGTTAATAAATAAAAGGAAGGTGTCGATGGCTTTTCCTATTTGTGATAGGTCTTGGTCTTTATTTTTGAAATAGGTAATCCCTTTCTGCACCCACGTTTTTTTACTCCCGGATAAGAATCGCTTATCCTGGAGAATGGCCTTGATGTCTTCATATTTGGTAATCACCCACTCTCCGGTTTGTGCTTTATGCACCGGGTTTGATTCCCGAAGTACGGCATACATAGGATACGGATTAGCAATGTTCTCCGGAAGCAAGGGTTTCCACAAACGCATCATGTATTTTCAATCACGATTTGCTCGGCCAACTTTTCGATGGTAGGGTAATCCCAAAAGTGTAGCGGACTAATGGTTACGTTAAATTCTCGTTCCAATTCTTCCAGTAAAAACATAGCGCTAATGGAGTCCAGTCCGAATTTATGAAACTCAGACTGTGCGGATATTGACATCGCTTTAGTATTAGTTTCCTTGGCAATCAGTGTCTGCATGAATGGAATTAGTTCATTTACCTCCATTTAAGTTATCTTTTTTCAGCAAGCCAAAAATCCCCTACCGGAGAAGTCAGAGCTATTTTATGATCATCTTTTTCGTGATTTAATATACCTGGACGACTCGTATTTTCTAAAATTCTTACGTCATAAATTTCTTCTACTGAAGTTTCATAGTGGAGGTAACCAACGATACTTAGAGTAGGAAGGTGAAGAATAGTTATTCCGCAAGATGTGGCCTTTGATGCAATTGGTAAATCTCTAAAACTAGAGCTACTTTCCCGTAGTTTAGACAATCCTATGAACAAATAATCGCCGAAGCTGGACATGCCCCTGGCAAAACCATTCAATTTTTTAATGATTTCCACTTTGCCACTATTCCTATCTACTTTGGCCAATTCTCCTGTCGCTGATAATAACAGAAACAGTTCTTTTTGTATTATTCTTGGCGAGTGAGGCATCCCTAAGCCCTCGGCCAGGATCTCGTCGGAAGGAATATCGATCACGA
Organism: Bacteroidota bacterium; assembly: GCA_039028075.1. Lineage (GTDB taxonomy): Bacteria > Bacteroidota > Bacteroidia > Cytophagales > Cyclobacteriaceae > Fulvivirga. The sequence goes on from JBCCIX010000030.1 coordinate 10,826, forward strand.
TACCTCCGTGGGCCTTACACGCTCTCCAGCCCTCCGGTGTATTTGACCTACCCAACGCACTGGCATATTTTGGTTTGCCTTCCTCCATCGCCAAACCATTGAGGTGGCAATAGTCAACCGGAGCATAATCAGTAATGAATGAAGGGCGCCAAATGGGGTTAAAATTGTGGTCATGACTCAGCTTCATTAAACAACTGAAAACTGTATTAACTGCCCATATCTCGTCATTTACCCATACCAGGTCATGGATATCTAAGGCGCCGGTGTAGTAGGTAGCCCTGGGCAGAAAAAACGCATCATAGGTATTTTGCTTTCTGGGGTAGTTAGCCGCCATTTTTGATGCGTTGCCCAGTATAACCACTTCATCTTTAGTGGCAACGGCCAATTTATTACCATCAACGGCTAACCCCATGGGTTTGCTGAACTGTCTTGGTAATTGAATTAAATGATTTGTATCCTTGGCACTGATGAAAATCACCTTGCCTGCCTGATAGGTACTTATGGCTATCGTACAATTGAGTTGATGTAGCAGTTCAGGTACATTAGGGGAATGAGTGCATGAAAAGGGTGGAAGTGGGGCTTTCATTGGGTTACGGTAGAGACGAATCTATCATTAACTTGAATTAAAATCCAGATATGATAATCAAAATTATTTCATCGGGTTGGCGTTTTAAATAACTTTGGCGCAATTAAAAGGAGTGAGATGACCTTTGATCAAATAGAAAAACGGCTAAAAAAGTATGAAAGCGAGGGTAAACGTTTGTTTACTACGTCATCTTTTCAGTCTCATAGTCTGGTCCTCTTGCATATGTTAAGTCGTATGAAGATAGATATCCCGGTTGTTTTTATTAACACGGGATATCATTTTGCGGAGACGGTAGCTTTTAAAGACAGGGTCTCACGGGAGTTTGGTCTAAAGGTTATGGATCTGAGGTCTGATGTCCCAAAATTCATGCAGCGAAGTAAAGACGGAAGATTGCTTTTCGCCTCTGATCCGGACCATTGTTGTTATCTAAATAAGACACAACCTGTAGATAGTTTACTCATGCGCTTCGATGTGTGGATAAATGGGGTAAGGGCAGACCAAAGTGCGGTCCGGAATGCCATGAAAGTAGAACAGCAAGCTCCGCACGATGCTATCCGGTTTCATCCTATGCTGGATTGGAACGCCAAAATGATCTACACGTATCAAAAAGAATATAACTTGCCAAAACACCCTCTGGAGTCGAATGGTTACCTAAGTCTTGGCTGTGAACCCTGTACGCGCAAAATTGATCCTGATATGATGGAGCGCGAGGCGCGATGGTTCGGAATGAAAAAAGTCGAGTGTGGTTTACATACCGACTTAGTGGAAAAATAGCCTTATTATCAACTTCTATTGATTTTGCCATGAAAATACTCTTGACCGGGGGTGCCGGATACATTGGTACGGAGCTAGCTAAATTGTTGGTGGATCGAGAAGATGTACATGAAGTTGTCATTTATGACAACCTTAGCAGGACAAATTTCAATTTTTTTATTGGACACACTTTTCAAAATGCCAAAAAACTACGCTTCGAAAAAGGAGAGTTACTTGATTCAAGACAGCTGAATAAGGCGCTCACCGGTGTGGATGTAGTGTATCATTTAGCAGCCAAAGTGACCACTCCTTTTGCCAATACAGACCCTCATATCTACGAACAGGTAAACCATTGGGGTACCGCCGAACTCGTATATGCCGTTGAGAACAGCAATGCTAAGAAATTTATTTTTACCAGCAGCACCAGTGTCTATGGATCGTCAAAAGAAGCTGTAAATGAGGCGGTTAAACCTAATCCCAAAACATTTTATGGTATTTCCAAATTAAGAGCTGAAGATCACGTAAATAGGTTGGCTGATTTAATGGATACTTTTGTGTTTCGTTGTGGCAATGTTTACGGATACAGTCGTAGTATGCGATTTGATGCGGTGATCAACAAATTTGTTTTTGAGGCGCATTTCAATAAGCGTATCACAATCAATGGAGATGGAAAACAGCACCGATCTTTTATTCATATTGATCACGCGGCTACAGCGCTAGAAGCTGTTTTGGATTCGGACATCGCACCCGGTGTTTATAATTTATCAGATCGTGATCTTGAAATATTGGATATTGTTGATGCCCTAAAACAGATTATTCCCGATCTGGAATTTTTGTTTGTCAATCAACACCTAAAACTCCGTCAACTTAAAGTAAAGCCCAATGAACTTATAAAAGGAAAGTTAGGCATTGCCAGTTCGCAGAGCCTTGTTGATGAACTTCTTGAATTTAGATCAAAACTATCCTTCTAGATGTTACTGCCGTAGATTGGGCAGGAGCACTTTTGCCTTTCCGATTTAACTTTTCACGTTTTTCTTTCGCAACCGAACCGTGAGTCTATTTAATTGGCTTCAGGGGTGACCAAAGATTTATTCAAGTTAATTGGGGACCGCAGCTTAAATTGCCGAAGACAAATCTAAAGATCTTCTAATCCTTTGTCATCTTTGCCTTCGTATCCCTGTCTGACTTAGCGTCAGCGCAGGCAGGCTTGAATCCCTAAAGCAAGGCGAAAAAATCAATTTAACTCTCTTTAGAGCCTGCCCCGGACATGATCCGGGAGCCAGGGTGAATTAAATTGATTGTGCAAGATGGCAAAGTAGGACTAATGGTTGAATCCATGTCTCCTCGTCTTTCATGCATATTTTCTTAAGAAAATGGTGGTAGTTGTAAACGAATATGGTTCTATTTCGTATTACTGATAGGTTAAGGAATCAATCAGAACTTTAGGTCAAACTCAAACAACAACATGAATGATTCCCAATATTATCGTTTTTATGACGATAAGCTCGATTTGCTGTATGAAACATCCGTTAGAATTAATCAAAAATCAAGGGATAATCGATTAAATACGCTCATTCGTAAAAGCCGTTTATTTCTTAATATCCAAAACGTAAAGTGCTATCGGATCGAGCCCATTATTTAGTTAGAGTTCATCAAGTACTGATTTTATAATGTAACACGCTTTTTTAAGCTCTTCTTCTGAGCTATTGATAGGTGGCGCTATGCGAAAACTATTGGGGCAAGAAAGGAACCAAAAGCAGATTACCCCTTTTTTTAGGCACCTCTGAACGATTTTGAAAACTTCCTGCTCAGAGCTAAATTCAATTGCGAACATCAACCCTACACGTCTTATTTCTACAATTTTCGGATGGGATACTAACTCTTCTATTAGTTGCCCCTTAGTTTCTACCTGGTCAAGTAATTTTTCGTCTTCGATCACTTCTAGCGTAGCAAGAGCGGCAGCACAAGATACTGGGTTCCCACCGAATGTGGTGATATGACCCAGCATGGGGTTATGTGTCAAGGTCTTCATTATTTCGTGTGAAGAGATGAACGCTCCTAAGGGAAGACCACCGCCTAACGCCTTGGCGCTGGTAAGTATATCGGGAAAAATGCCGTAATGCTCAAAAGCAAATAACTTACCCGTCCGGCCTATTCCCGTCTGAATTTCATCGAATATGAGCAAGGCACCTTCCTGGCTGCATTTTTGTCTTAGTGCTTTGAGGTATTCTTTATCTGGTATTCGAACGCCGGCATCTCCCTGAATGGGTTCGATGATCACACCAGCCGTTCGTTTTGTGATCTTAGGGAGATCGTTTGAATCGTTAAAGGTTAAGAATTTAATATCTGGTAAAAGGGGCCTAAATGCATATTTCTTGACTTCATTTCCCGAAACACTCAAGGCACCATGAGTACTGCCATGATAGGCACCCCGAAATGAAATGATTTCGGTTCTGCCGGTAAACCGTTTAGCAAGTTTAAGTGCCCCTTCGTTGGCTTCAGTTCCACTATTCGTAAAATAGGCACAATTGAGGTTTTTTGGTAGGAGTGACGTTAGCTTATGGGCCAGTAAATTCGGTGATGATTGCACGAATTCTCCATACACCATTACGTGCATATGTTTGTCAACTTGATCCTTGATAGCCTTGATCACTTTGGGGTGACTATGTCCTAGATTACTTACGGCAATGCCAGAGATCATATCCATGTACGTTTTACCGTCCGGTGTTTTCAGGTAGATCCCATTCGCAGAAGCTATTTCCAGCAGAAAAGGGCTATCTGTAGTTTGAGCCAGATTTTTCAAAAAAACCGACCTATCAAAATGTACGCTACGGTTGGGCATCACCTACTTGCTTGTCAATAGGCAGTGAAGTCAACTCTCCGGTTTTTAGAACGTTCTCCATCCTCCTGATTATTGTTTTTCGCTGCGTCTTCTCCATACCCTACTACAGATATTCGCTCATCCGGTACGCCCATGTCCTGCATAAGCTGCCTTACCTTTTCTACTCGTTGTATAGAAAGCTTTACATTGTAGTCTTGCTCCGGATCATCTGCATGACCTTCAATAAGTACAACACGACCCTGAAGAGCGTACTCTACAGCTACCAGAAATGGTTCCATATCCACAAAGGCAAACTCCGAGTTATCCAATTTAAAGTAGAGAGGCTCAAGTTTAATAGGGTCACCGTCCTTATGTTCCTTTAGTTTACTTTCTACCAACTTCCTGATTTCCTCATGTTTTTTGGACGAAGTGGTAGGAAGACTGCTTTCGTTTAGAACCTCATTTTCGTTCACCTGCTCATCCTTAGTCTTAGGGTCTTCGGAGGTTTTTTCGCGAAAGTCTTTTTTTTCTTCTACGGTTAGAATTTGAGGCTGGCCTTCTAATTGCGGCTTTGAATTTGAAGAGGATACATCGTCAGGGTCGAACTCGGCTAATGGTAAATTGTCTTGCTTCTTACCTCTTATCGTTACTTTTTTATTCTTACTTTTATATTTTTTTTTAAATAATCGAAAGCACTGTAGATTCGAATTGATTAACTTTTTATACTTTTTTTTGTACTTTTTGCTATTGGCTTTTTGATAGTTACTTTGTTTTTGGGCTACGGAAACGTTAATGCCGCAAAGTATAATGAGAATAAGACCTACTATTTTAACACGTCCCATATTTAAAATTGCCCAGTGATATGCAATTTCAGATAAATTATAGTTTAATTCAAGCTTGAATTTATAAACAAGATAAAAGGATATTATTATGGGTTTAAGTCGTTCAAGAAATCATAAGGTAATAGGGGGTGTTTGCGCCGGAATAGCTCAAGAGTACGGTTGGGATATTGGATTGGTGAGATTGCTTTATTTGATTATTTCAGTTTTTAGTGCCGCCTTTCCGGGAACTATAGTCTACATTGTACTCTGGATTGTTTTACCGTCTGAATAAAGGTTTATTTACGTAACGCCAGAAATTCGGCTATTTCCTCTCTGGCGGCAAGGTTAGTCTTGCCGTCGGCAGCAGCGGTAGCAATCGCTTTGAAAAGCTCATCCACTACTTCTTTCCCGAAACCCAGTTGGCCGGCATACATAGTGGCAACTTCGAGTTCAATATCTTCTACAATGTTATCCAAATAGATCATATGTACCAGGTGAAATATGGCCTCTAACTTTTCCTCTTTGCTTTCTAGGGCTCTGTAGTCAAGATGATCGAAATTTTCTTCAATCTTATGAAGATCCTGAATAGACAATTCCAATTGAGTACTCCATTTCATTAAACATGCTACATACTTAGTTTCTATGGTTGGGCTCTTGAAAAACAAAGCCAGAATATTCATGAAACTCCTTTTTAATGATACAAGCTCGTCTTTTGAAAATTTCTCCATTAGCTGATGTTATGTCAATTTAACCGCAAATTCTCTGTTTTAAATCTCCCGGAACAATGTAACCTTTTGAAGTTGCCCGCTTTAAGTCTTCACAGGCTCTGTCGTCATTCCCGGTGCCTGACCGGCATACTGCCCGAAGGAAATAAGGTTCTCCGTACTGAGGTCGTATCGAGATCGCCCAATTAAAATCGTGGATGGCATCTTCATATTTTTCTAGCTCTATATTTAACTTTCCACGTTTGTAGAACATTTGAAAATAGTCTTCCGAAAAATTGGTCAAAGGAACTACGAGCTCAAAAGCTTCCCCGTACGTATTATTCTGAAACTCTTTGAATTTATACCTGGCCTCAGTGTAGTAATCCCAGGCTTTTTCGATCATGGCCAGCTTATCGAGATAAATATCACCTATTTTCATAATGAGCGCTATGTTATTCTCTTCTCGCATTAGAATGTACTCGTAAGCATGAACTGCTTTTCGATATTCCTCAAGTGCGTAATAAGAGGTAGCCAGCATTTGCCAGGTGCTAATCCGCATTGGCTTTTGGTATTCCTTGAGCACTTCAAGGTCGCCAATGGCTTCTGAGAAGTTATGATTTTCGAATTTGGCAAGGGCGAGCTCATTCAGGCTTGAAATCATATTTTCCTTAGCGGCGTAAAACATATGCTCTATAGGCTGCTCTCTGATTAGTTCAGTGATATTATCTATCGCTTTTTCATACTTTCCCTGATTGAATAACTCTGTTGCCGCCTGTACGGCTAATTCATTTTGTTTCTGGATTTGGAGAAGCTCTTGCTCCTCGTAGTAGCTACTTAGCTCGTAAGCTCCCATGATTAAAAAAGCCAGAATAAAAACGGTTATGAGCGTTACGACCTGAATTTTGACGTAGTTTTTATCGATTTTATACGTAGGTGCTTCTTTATATTTAGGGGCATTCTTCCAGTTGTATTTACCATATCTGTCGTAGACTGACTTTTCTTGCTCCCTTGGTTGATTCCTATAGGTAGTCTGCTGCCGGTAGGTTGAGGTATTTCTCTGTGCAGCGTAATTAAGCATGAGATCGTAACTAGCCTTTTTATACGGGTCCGATAAA
>JBCCIX010000031.1:0-17331 GCA_039028075.1 Bacteroidota bacterium
AACTTATATAAAGGAATGCTGGAAGCCCAGTCGGAAAATAATCATATAGGCTGTTTAGTCAACAACACCATGTCTGAATTGGGAACTTTAAACCTAGCGGTAGCTTCTAAAGCTTCAGGCCAATTCGAAAAGTTTCTCAATAGTATTGAACCGACGGTAACAGAAGCCCAACAGAATCAGGACTTGACCCCTACTGTAGACTCAAAATTACTAACCGAAATAATTCATACTACATTTTTTGGCGTGCTTACTACTTCAAAAGCCTCAAAGACTTCTGGCTACACCATTATGAAAACATTTTTATACTCACTAAAAAGCAGATCAAATGAATAACATCAATCACGTATGGGAAACCTACAGGGCAAGTTGGAGCAATGACAATTCCGAAGAACGGACTAAGGAACTTCGTAAAATCATGACCGAAGATTTTCTATATCAAGACCCAAATGTACAGCTATCGGGGTATGAACAACTCTCAAAGTATATGTCTCAATTTCAAAAAGAATTTGTAGGAACATCTTTTGTCATTACAGACTTCCAATATCATCACGATCGAAGTTTGGCCAATTGGAATATGGTCAATATGGAAGATGAAGTAGTAAGTAACGGTACAGACTCTGCCATTTATGAAAACGGAAAATTGAAGCAGATAACCGGCTTCTTCAAACAAGGCTAAAACTGGTGAATATCAAGGCCTACTTAGTCGATTCGTGGAACTTAAATAATCAAGTCACTTTGTATCTACTTGATCATATCAACAGCGCATGGTTACCAGCAAAATTGAATGGTAGCGAACGTAGCATCGGTGAACAATTTTTGCACATCAACAATATTCGCTCCTTTTGGATAGGGAAAGTAGGCGAAAAGATTGATTTAAAGTTGGATAAGAAATATGCACAAGACAAAAGCAAACTTGAAGATGCATTGCGAAAATCATCACAGAAAATGGATGGAACTTTATCCCACATCTTCAAGCAGGAAAACATCAAAGGGCATAAGCCGCACGCTGTGGCCTTTTTTTCTCAAATGATTGCCCATGAATCACATCATCGTGGACAGATCATGACCACGGTGACCAGAAACGGCCTGCCTATAGACAAGTCCGTCAATTTTGGTTTGTGGAATTGGAACAACAAGTACAACCGGTAGCGTAGCCTAAATGTAAAACGCAGCTAATCGATTTGACACCTGCGCTACCAGCCGTAAGTTTTACGTACACCTGCTCACATATCGATAGAACGTTTTCAATTTTGTTTGCTCGGTTAAACTTTCAGTTTAAACAGCACTGTGCAAAAAAGATTTCGAAATACGTAAATGTCAAAGATAAGCAAACACGTATCTCTCTTATTTGTGCCGTTTAATCTGCCTTCTTGTAGGCTCTCGTCGCTATCTGATACAAGAAGACGCAGATCACTAAAATCACCACCAAACCCGGTTCGCTGCCGAAAGACTCTTCCGCAATGGCCATAAAATCACCCGTTTCCGTAAGCACAATAGGCACGGCCAATCCAATACCCAGCAATGCTTCCCCCGTAATCAATCCTGAAGCGAACAACAAGCCCGTTCTTTCGCTTCGCTGTTTGGCGCTCTCCTCTTCTGAGGGATCGTTCAGCTTATTCTTTGACTGATATCTAGCAACGGCCCAAGCAATTACACCACCCAACATAATGGCACTGTCCAACTCAAACGGTAAGTACAACCCTACAGCTACCGCCAATACAGGAATTCTCCACTCCGATTTTCTAGCTTCTTGCCACTTATCGGCAACAATGATCACCACCCCTAACGCCATTCCAATGTAGATCATGGTCCAGGGTAGTCCGCCGCCAAAAACGCCCACAGCCACGCTCTGCATAAGTGTAGCCTGCGGAGCTTGAAGTGAATTAGGTTTTTCCGGAGTAGCGGGACCAAAGCCATAGGCCTCGTTCAATAACTCTAAGATCAGCGGCATGGCAAAAGCCGCAGCCACCACACCTATCATTTGCATGATCTGTTGCTTTTGAGGCGTAGCACCCAAAATATGTCCTGCCTTCAGGTCTTGCATATTATCTCCTGCAATTGCGGCTGCACACGCTACCACGGAACCAATGAGAATGGCCGCCGCCGGACCTTTTTCGGAACCTGTACCCAACAACGCCAATAAAATAAGCGATGAGGTGAGTATCGTAGCAATGGTAACTCCTGAAATAGGGTTATTAGAACTTCCTACCAAACCCGCCATGTAACCCGCCACCGAGGCAAACAGAAAGCCTGCAATGACCATGATAATGGCCATAAGACCAGAAATAGGAATATTTTCAATTTCCCGTAAGTAGATAATAAAAATCGGTATGACCATAACACCAATACCGATGATCACCCATTGCATGGGTGTATCTTTCTCCGTTCTTAAAATCGTGCTACTATCTACTTTATCTTTGATAGCTTTAATGCCTGCCGAAACAGCTCCTCCGATAGCTCCGCGAAGACTTAGCAGCGCCCATAAACCACCAACGACCATCGCACCGACACCCAAATACCTGATTTGTGTACTCCATATCGTACCGCCAAGCGCCTCCGCCTCAAGTCCTCCGGGGTTGCCGTTAATGGCCAAATAAATAGGAATAGCAATCCACCAACTCATAACACCACCGGCGAATACCAATGTGGCTATTCTTAATCCTACTATATAGCCTACGGACATTAACGCAGGACTAAGGTTCATTCCAAAATATAAGTACGCCTTTTCAGCTGCAAATGAAGCTTTTTCAAAAGTCGCATCCCAGATCTTTAAACCCGATTCGGAAAGTTTCACAACGGCACCTACCAGTCCCCCATAGGCCAAAAATTTAATCGCTTTACCTCCCTCTTCTCCGCTTTTTAAAACTTCCGATGTAGCTACACCTTCGGGAAACTTCAGCTTTTGCTTGACGATTAGTGCTGAGCGTAAAGGAATGGTAAAAAGAACTCCCAAAACGCCTCCGGCTAGGGCGATCAAAGCCGTTTCCAGATAACTGAAGCTTGACCAATACCCCATGAGTACCAACGCGGGAAAGGTAAAAATCACCCCGGCCGCTAGCGATTCTCCTGCAGAAGCCGCCGTTTGCACAATGTTATTTTCGAGTATATTATTCTTTTTGAAGAGCTTCAAGATGGCCATTGATATTACCGCCGCCGGAATAGAGGCAGACACTGTCAACCCAGCGAACAGTCCTAAATACGCATTAGCTGCCGCAAGAGCTGCTGATAATACCGCTCCCAGAAAAAAGGCCTTTATCGTAGTTTCGGGTAAAGATTGGCTTGAGTCAATGTATGGTTTTTCCTTATTATTCATCGAATCGGTCATTAGCGAATCGTTGAAAATAGTGCTTCACAACGTCTGTACCAAATCTTTTTACATTAACCTCACTTACTACTATAAATACTGATTCGTACGAGTGGTTACGCAAACGATTGAAATCAATCAAATTCATATAATTCAAGATTTTTTATTACTAGATTTGCGAGCTTAAATAAAGAGTATACAGAAGTAGATCACCAACAATATCATGGAAGAAAAAGGATTAAAGTCAAACGTAAAAGGACTTGATGCCTATGGCATTTCAAACGCGAGCGTAGTGTATTGGAACCAGACTCCTGCACAACTCATTGAACATGCGTTATGGAACAGAGAAGGTCATTTAGCGGATAACGGAGCATTATGTTGCGATACCGGTGCGTTTACCGGTAGATCCCCAAAAGATAGGTTTGTAGTTGAGGACGCGAAAACAAAAGATACCGTTTGGTGGGGAGATATTAACCTACCTATCTCCGAAACCAAGTTCGACCAAATCCTTGAAAAAATGGTGAAGAATCTGGAAGGTAAAGAGCTGTACGTAAGAGATGCCTACGCCGGAGCCGACAAAACCTACCGTTTGAATCTTAGGGTAATTAACACCAAAGCGTGGCAGAATTTGTTTTGTTATAATATGTTCATCAGACCGAGCCGCTATAAGCTCGAAAAGTTCGATCCGAACTTCACTATTATCTGTGATCCCGATTTCAAAGCCGACCCTCAAATAGATGGCACTAGACAAGATAATTTTGCCATTATCAATTTCACCAAACGAATGATTCTCATCGGTGGAACGGCGTATGCAGGTGAAATGAAGAAAGGGATTTTCTCGGTACTGAACTTTATGTTACCCAACGATCATAATGTGCTATCGATGCACTGTTCGGCCAATATAGGACGGGATAAGCACGATACCGCGATCTTTTTCGGATTGTCAGGCACAGGTAAAACCACGCTTTCGGCTGATCCTAATCGCGGGCTGATAGGTGATGATGAGCATGGATGGACAGAGAATAGCATTTTTAATTTTGAAGGTGGGTGTTATGCGAAGGTGATTGATTTATCCAGAGAAAAAGAACCTGAAATTTTTGATGCGATCCGATTTGGTGCGATTGTGGAGAACACGCGATTTCACGACGGTACGAGGGAAATTGATTATGCGAACACCTCCGTAACGGAGAACACCAGAACAGCGTATCCTATTTATTTCATAGCAAATGCGGTTGATCATTCGATCGGAGGTATACCTAAAAATATCTTTTTTCTTACCTGCGATGCCTATGGCGTATTGCCCCCGATTTCGAGATTAAATAAAGGACAGGCCATGTACCACTTTATTTCTGGTTACACGGCAAAAGTAGCTGGTACGGAAGCGGGAGTAACCGATCCACAAACGGCGTTTAGTGCCTGCTTTGGTTCCCCATTTCTACCCTTGCACCCGACCAAATACGCCGAAATGCTCGGAGAAAAAATGGAAAAATATAAGGTTAACGTATGGCTCGTAAATACGGGTTGGACAGGGGGGCCTTATGGAATAGGCTCAAGAATGAAACTTCCTCTGACACGTGCCATGATTACTGCAGCTCTTGAAGGAACTTTAAATAATGTGGGTTACCGAAAACATTCCATTTTTCACATCGAGATTCCCGCTACCTGTCCGGGAGTCCCTTCCGAGGTGTTAAGCCCAAGAGAAACCTGGAATAATGATGAGGGTTACTACCGAAAGGCCAATCAATTGGCAGAGGCATTCAACCAGAACTTTGAAAAATATGCCGACTATGCCAGTGACGAAATTCTCGCGGCTTCACCAAGGTCTAAGGTCAAGGCCTGATTTAAAAGAGATTTCTACCTCCAATTTTAACTTTGTGGTCGATATTTTTCCTTGATACTTAGTTACCAAAATACGTATTTAGTTCTCCCAGATTCCATTTTTGGTGCCTTGGCTTAGAAAAAGCCCATGCTGAAAAGTTGTAAAACCGGGTGGGTAGAAGTGCCTCGGAGAAAGTTGGGAAAGACCATTCGCAAGAGAAGTGAATAGCCTTTTTATAGTCTGTATTAGGCTTTAACTTCGCACATTTAAGTTAGAGAAATGAAGTACGATGTAATCGTTATTGGAGCTGGCATTGTGGGTCTGGCTACAGCTCTGCGAATAAAGGAAAAGAATGCACAGCTGAAAGTACTGGTGATTGATAAAGAAAATGCGGTAGCGCAGCATCAAACAGGGCACAACAGCGGCGTTATCCACTCTGGGCTTTATTACAAGCCGGGCAGTCTAAAAGCTACCAATTGCATCCGTGGCTATCGGATGCTTATCGACTTTTGTAACCAACATGGAGTTAGCTATGAGCTCTGTGGCAAAGTAGTAGTTGCGACATCGAATGACGAAGTTCCTTATTTACATCAACTGGCCACTAGAGGTAAAGAAAATGGGCTTGATGGTCTTAGACTGATCAACCGGTCAGAACTGAGAGAGTATGAACCCTATGTTAATGGAGTCGAGGCCATTTTTGTGCCTCAGACAGGAATAATAGATTACACGCAAGTAAGTGAAAAATATGCTTCGCTGTTTCAGTCCCTGGAAGGTGAACTTAAACTCGGCGAAAGCGTAATAGACATAAAAAAACAAGGCGATAACTCGCTGGTAATTAGTACTCAAGGCAGCTATGAGACGAAGCTCATTGTAAATTGTGCGGGCTTGTACTCGGACAAAGTTGCCCAACTTACGGAACAGAACCTTAACGTCAAGATCATTCCGTTTCGCGGAGAGTATTTTGAGCTTACCGCAGAGAAACGGCACCTTGTGCGAAACCTTATCTATCCCGTGCCCGATCCTAACTTTCCTTTTCTGGGGGTCCATTTTACGCGTATGATTCACGGTGGTATAGAAGCGGGACCGAATGCTGTTTTCGCTTTCCGGCGTGAAGGCTACAAAAAACACAATATTCATCTGGGTGAACTATCCGAGTCTCTGGCTTGGCCCGGTTTTCAGAAGGTAGCAGCAAAATATTGGAAAACCGGTTTCGGGGAAATTTACAGATCATTTTCGAAAGCAGCTTTTACTAAAGCACTGCAAAAATTAATTCCTGCTATCGAGTCAAGAGATTTGGTGCCAGGAGGAGCCGGTGTAAGAGCTCAGGCTTGTGATCGAGCCGGAGGTTTACTTGATGATTTTCTAATTGTTGAAAATACGCAAGCCATCAACGTATGCAATGCACCTTCCCCAGCGGCAACTTCCTCCTTATCTATAGGCGAGACCGTATCCGAATTAGTTCTGAAACGCTTCATGGTCAATAAGATGACAAAAAATTATTGATCTTTTGAAAACACATTTTCCGGCAATCTCGTTTATTTGCAATATGACAAAAACAGAACGTAAAAAAGAAGTTTGTTGTCGCACTTGCTTAGAAAGCAGGTGAAAGGTTCGTATTTATAATCAAAAACGTAATATGATGCCCTTTCTGCCACAGTCAGGGCATTTTTTATGCCATCAAAGTCGGTAGTAGGGTAATGTTAAAATGGAGTTACACATTGCCGGAAATTTTCAACAAAAACTAAGAAGTATATCCAAATTCATTGGCTCTACTCCCTTATATCCCCTGCCAAGTATAATCGAGGCTGAGACCATTAGTATCCATGCTAAACTGGAGTGGCAACAGTTTGGCGGCAGTGTCAAATCCAGGCCCGCTTTTAACATAATCAAAGATGCCGTAAACCAGGGTCAGCTGCGGAGGGGCAAAATACTATTGGACGCATCCAGTGGTAATACGGCAGTGGCGTACGCGTCCATAGGAGCGGCCTTAGGTATATCAGTTGCCATCTGCTTACCTGCCAACGCTTCCCTAGAACGTAAACAACTCCTCGCGGCGCTGGGAGCCGAAATAATTTACACTTCCGAGTTGGGTTCTACTGATGAAGCCCAAGAGAAGGCTTCAGAGCTTTTTAATCGGAACCCAGAACGTTACTTTTATGCAGATCAGTACAATAACGACAGCAACTGGAAAGCTCACTATGACCATACCGCAGAAGAAATATGGGAACAAACCAAAGGCCAAGTAACCCATTTTGTCACCGGTCTCGGAACCACTGGAAGTTTCAGCGGAATCAGCAAACGTCTTAAAGAACGTAACCCGGCCATTAGAACTATTGCTCTACAGCCAGACTCAGCGATGCACATTTTAGAAGGATGGAAACATCTGGAAACGGCCAAAACGCCTGGAATTATCAAACATGCGATTATTGATGAGACCATTGAAGTTGACTCTTACGAGGCCTTGGAAATGATAAAAAGGGTAGCCAGTAAAGAGGGCTTATTAATAAGTCCGTCCTCAGCGGCCAATCTAGTGGGAGCTGAAATGGTTGCAAAAAGCGCTCAGTCCGGAGTGATCGTAACGCTCTTCCCTGACAATGCAGAAAAATATTCCGATGTCCTAAAATCAATATATCATGAACAGTGAAATTATTGTAGCACCTTCAGCCTGGTCTAAAATGAAAATAGATGCAGAAGTACGGTATCCCTATGAGTGCTGCGGTTTTTTTTACGGGAAGCAGCATCCAAAGACGGTTACTGATGTATTGAGTATCAAAAACAGTGAAGAAGGGGATCAACGTAGACGCTTCGAAATATCGCCCTTAGACTATATGAAAGGAGAAAGGTTTGCCGAGGAAAATAAGGTAGAACTTCTTGGCATCTACCACTCTCATCCCGACCACCCCGCTACACCTTCGGAGCACGATCGAATACATGCTGTCCCTGTATTTTCCTACGTCATTCTCAGTGTGGCAAATGGAAAATACCGGAATGCTACTTCCTGGCTTTTAAATGAAGAAAGACTATTTGAAAATGAAATTTTAACCATAAAAGACCAATAATGGCAAAACTAATTATACCTACTCCATTGCGTAAATTCACGGATAATCAAGGTTCTTTTGAAACCGAAGGTGCTACCGTACAAGAGGCTATTGAAACCCTGACTGAGCTTTTTCCGGACCTGAAAAAACACTTGCTTGAAGCTGACGGAAAGATCAGGAGCTTCGTCCGCATCTACGTGGGGGATGATGATATCAAGGCCCTAGACCATGAAAAAACCAGCTTAAATAATGACAGTGTTGTAAGTATTATTCCGGCAATCGCCGGGGGAAGCGCAGGGGAATATGAGTAAGACCAGCTTTTCTAAAGAGGAACTTGAGCGTTACAGCAGACACCTGATTATACCCGAATTCAATATCGAGGGGCAGCGCAAATTAAAGGAGGCCAAGGTACTTGTAGTAGGAAGCGGAGGCCTAGGCGCTCCCCTGCTTCAATACCTTACCGCCGCTGGTGTTGGCACCATAGGGATCGTGGATTTCGATACTGTAGATGATTCAAATCTGCAAAGACAAGTTCTTTTCTCAATGGATCAGATCGGTAAACCAAAGGTAAATGCAGCCCTACAGAGATTACAAGGTTTGAATCCTTACATTACATTCAAGGCATACAATACCCAATTAACTTCGGAAAACGCACTTGAAATAATCAAGGAATATGACGTAGTAGCCGATGGAACTGACAATTTTCCAACGAGGTATCTGGTAAACGATGCGTGTGTCATTTTGAATAAACCGAATGTATATGCTTCTATTTTCAGGTTCGAGGGACAGGTATCCGTATTCAATTATGCGGATAAGGAGGGGAATCGAGGTCCTAACTACCGTGACCTATTTCCATCACCACCCCCGCCTGGCTTGGTTCCAAGCTGCGCGGAAGGTGGGGTTCTGGGAGTGTTGCCGGGCATAATCGGAAGTCTTCAAGCCAGTGAAGTTATTAAAGTAGTTACCGGCATGGGTGAGCCACTAAGCGGCCGCCTCTTCCTGTTTGACGCGCTGACTTTTGAAACCCGAACCGTGAAGTTGATGAAAGATGAAGAGCAACTACCGGTAAAAGAACTTATTGATTACGAATTCTTTTGCGGTATCAAAGATCAAAAAGTGGAAGAACGAAAAGTAAAAGAAATTACCGTGCAGCAACTTCAAAAGCTACGCAATTCCCATTCTGAATTTCAGCTGATAGATGTTCGAGAGCCTTATGAGTATGAAATAGCCGAACTAGGCGGAGAGCTTATACCACTTGGTACTGTGATGGATAATATAGATCGAATCTCAAAAGAGAAAAAGGTCATTCTGCATTGCCGAAGCGGCATCCGAAGTGCAACGGCCATACGCCAACTTGAAGATGCCTATAACCTTAGGAATCTCTATAATTTAAAAGGCGGGATTTTGGCGTATGCCGATAAGGTGGACAAAACACTGGCTAAATATTGATCACAGCAATGCGCTCAATAATTTTATAGAAACTGATTTTAAAGATTTGATTTGGCCAAACCGCCTCAGAATCGCTACAGCAGTGATGAAGGTGGTTTTTTATGGGCAACAAAAGACTATTAAACGCAATTCCCCGATCAATGAACTGAACTTTTAGGTAACGTAATTTTAAAACAACTGCCTTTACCTTCCTGGCTTTCTACTTCCAGTTGTCCGCCGTTTGTTTCCACTAATTCTTTAGATAAGGCCAATCCCATACCGCTACCCATCTCGTTGGTGGTGCCTTTTCTGACCTTCCTTTTCGAAAAATCAAATAAATTGGAAAAGTCTTTTTTGGCTATGCCCATACCGGTGTCTGATACCATAATTACAACCGTATCATCTACATGCTCCGAATGAAATCTTATAACACCGTCAATGTGGGAAAACTTAATGGCATTCGATAAAAGATTCCTCAAAACAGTAGACAAGGCCTTTTTATTGCTATACAAGATGTGAAGCTGATCTACTTCATTACGCAAATTCAATTTTTTTTCGTAGGCCATTAACTCGTATATTTTAATGACTTGCTCTACAACCTCATGAATAATTATTTTTTCATGGTCGTTTTCATCTCCCTTTTCTTTACTATAGTACCATTCTAGGATACTATCAATTAAGGATAATAGGTGACCTATGGACTCGGAGATCTTACCGCCAAAAACCTTTTTCTCTTCAACCGAAAGTTGATGTTCACTACTAAGCGTCAAGGACAAAAACCCTTTTAACGTATTCAGGGGTCCCTTAAAATCGTGCGAAAGAATCGAAATAAGTTGATCTTTTTCTTTGTTTAAGTCCGTTAAAGCTGCGTTCTTTCGTCTATTATTTAGGTAGGCCCAGCCAAGCAAACAGGCTGTAATTACCATAAAGAGAACACCTGCAATTAATAAATAATTGGCAAAGCGTTGACGCTCATTCCTGGCCTGTTCTATGATTTGCTCTTTTTTTAGTAATTCAATTTCCAAGTCTTTTTCAGCCAAACTAAATTCTGTTTTTAACTCTTCCAATGCGGTTATCTGCTTTTCATTATTTAAACTATCTGCTATCTGTTGATATTCTTTTTGGTAGGTCAACGCCATCGCATAGTCGCCCATGGTTTCCCTGACCCTGACCATAGTTTGCAACGCATCTTGTTTGAACAAGATAGCCTCATATTTATTTGCTTTTTGATACGCTTCCCAGACGTAATCCCATGCCTTTTGTAACTGGTTTTTTGTGGTATAGATGTCGGCAATGTAGACTAGATTTCTGACCTCACCCCTTTTATTATCAATAATCGAAAACGCGCTATCTGCCTTAAAATGATATAACAGCGCTTGGTCAACCAATTCATAGTCCTTAAATACATTTGCCAGATTAACGTAGGCTTGAGCCACCCCGTAGGTATCGTCATTTTTCTCTTTAATATTAAGCGATCTCACAAAATAATCTCTGGCTAAACTATCCTGACCCAGCTCCTGGTAAACAATACCAATATTATTAAGGGCGTAGGACACACCCTGCATGTCAGAAGCCTCTTCGAACGTGGCCAAAGCTTTTAGAAAAAATTCTAAGGATTTTTCATAATCATCGGACATCGCATAGACGATACTAATATCATTATACGCATGTCCAATCTGTTGTAAATCATGAAGTGTTCGATAAAGCTCCAGCGACGCGGAAAGTAGTTCAAGGCCTTCCACCAATTGTCCTTTGTCCCTTATAATTCTACCCAAGCTGATCAGCCCATCGGCTTCACCCTTTGTGTAACCGATTTCTCTCCCCTGTTCTACCGCCATTCGTGCGAAGTACTCGGCAGAGTCCGATAAATTGTTTTCGTATTTCATTGAAAGCTCAAAAAACAATTGAATCCGTGTCGTATCCGAAGCAGAAGGCAGTAACGACCGTAGACTGTCTATGTCCCGTTGCTGACCCATACCTAGGTGAGACAGAAGAAAGAGAAAGAGCATTATATATTGACGCTTACCGTACATCTATTTGTTATGAATTAAGCCCAAAACAAAGCCCAGCGCACGGTCTTCCAAATAGGTAGTATCTACATTTTTCTGCATGAAACCGACATGACCACCGTACTTAGGGGTTTCCAGGTAAAGGTAATCGCTCTTTTTGCAGTGTTCAAACGGGTAGCAACCCCGCGTTAGAAATGGATCATTTAAGGCGTTTATAATCAGTAGGGGCACATTCACGGCATTTAAGTAATTCTTAGCACTTGCTTTTTCGTAAAAGTCATCAGCATTTTTAAAACCATGCAGGGGTGCAGTATATGCGTTGTCAAAATCAGAAAAATATTTGATTTTCGAAAAATCTTTATATTCAATTTCTTCAGGATACAGCTCTGCTTTCTTTCTTATTTTCCGTTCCAAACGTTTCAAGAACTTTTTTCGGTAAAGAGCCATTGAGAATTTTTTAAACTCGCGCACACTTTCAGTAAGGTCAACAGGAACAGATGCCACAACACCACATTTCACAATGTCTTTTTGTGTTTTAGATAATTCACTTAGGAGCTTTATAGTTATACTGCCGCCCATACTAAAACCGACCAATGCTATATTTTTAAAATTCTTTTTGCTTAAGGCATGACCTATAATATACTGTAAATCTTCAGTCTCACCATGATGGTAGAATCTCTTTTTTCGGTTGATCTCACCGCCACAACTTCGACAATTCCATGCCAAAACATCCCAGCCTATTTGATAAAAGCATTTTGCCATACCCAGGACGTAGGGTCGTTTAGAGTTGCCCTCCAAACCATGCGTTATAATTACCAGGTCTTTGGAGCCTACATGGCACCAGTCGAGATCTAAAAAATCTCCGTCAGGTGTATCGATCCGTTCGCGATCATAGTTGACCCCACTCACCGCTCGCCAGAGGCTTGGAACTAGGGTAGAAATATGACCATTAGTCATCCATATCGGTGGACTATATGAGGATTCGATCAATGGCATATGTTCGTAAATAAACCAGTTAATTTTATCGGCGCAAGAATTTTCCAACTAAATACATTCATTACCTCATAAACGAAATGATATTGGGTTCTGATACCTTTTCTCTTATTTTCGTCCCCGGTGAAAATTCAGATTATCTTATTCGTAATCCTGCTAAGTAACTCTTATGCAGTCGCTCAAAAAATACGGGTTGTAGACCAGGATAATTCGTCAGTATTCAATGTTGCCGTTTTTAACGCGGATAAAAGCAAGTCCGCCGTTTCCAATGCTGAGGGAATGGTGGACCTCAGTATTTTCGCAGATTCCACACAGTTATTATTTCAACACCCCTCTTATCAACACCGGTCTCTGGTAAAGTGGGAAATCACAAATGATGTAGTGCAACTGAAAGAGCAAGTTTTTGAGATGACCGATGTAGTAGTTTCCGCGAATAAATGGGAGCAAGACGTTTCAGAGATACCGAATGTTATCGTTTCTATCGAGTCGGAAAGCATTGAAAAAAATAATCCCCAAACCTCGGCCGATTTGCTGGCACAATCCGGAGAAGTATTTGTGCAGAAGAGTCAATTAGGAGGCGGAAGCCCAAAGATCAGAGGTTTCTCGGCAAACTCAACCCTAATCGTTATCGATGGGGTACGTATGAATAACGCCATCTATAGAAGCGGAAACCTGCAAAATGTAATTAGCATAGACCCGAATAGTATTGAAGGTGCTGAAGTTATCATGGGGCCTGGATCTGTTATTTATGGAAGCGATGCTTTAGGTGGTGTAATGGACTTTCACACCAAAAGATTAAGATTTAATTCAGCTTTGGCAGGAGAATCATTTATCAGGTACTCATCAGCTAATGATGAAAGAACTGGTCATATCGATATTCGTTTAGGTTCAAAGCGGCTTTCTAGCTTTTCTTCCTTTACGTACAGCTCATTTGGTCACCTAAAAACCGGGGGTAATCGTAGCGAAAACTATCCTGATTTTGGTAAGCGTCCTTTTTATACCACTCAAGACGGACTAGGTGCTGATGTCCTGGTTGAAAATAGCAATGAAAACGAACAAATTGAAAGTGGCTACGAGGCATGGCAAATGGTACAAAAATTTGGCTATCAGGCCAGCAAAAAACTGCAATTTACCTATGGCCTATATTTCAGTAATACTTCAGATATTCCCAGATACGATAGGCTGACTGAACCGTCCAACGATGGTCAGGGTTTGGCCCATGCCGAATGGTTTTATGGACCTCAAACCTGGTTAATGCACTCTTTAAGAGCAGAATTAAAGTCGGAAAGTAAGATTTTTGATCAAGCCCGAATGGTAGCAGCTCATCAGGATTACGAGGAGAAAAGAAATGATCGTGGTTTTGGAGATGACCGTTTGCGGATACGTACGGAAAATGTGAATGTCTACTCACTAAACGTCGATTTTGACAAGGGTATTCCCGGCGATCATTCATTGTTCTACGGACTTGAAGTTTTATATAACGATGTGGAATCCGATGCCATCAGGAAAAATATTAACACGAATACAATTACTAATGCTGTAACCAGGTATCCCAACGGAGGTAGCCAGTACTACGCAGGTTCAGCCTATGCAAGTTATATACATCGGCTTCCCAATTTTGTCTTTAGTGGCGGCCTGCGATTTAACCGGGTGGGGTTGGAAGCTAAAACTAGTGATCCTAATGCGTTCTTTACTAATGCTGATCGCATTGAATTGACTAATAGTGCTATAAACGGAAGTTTTGGTACGGTCTATCGTGGATTTTCGAATCAAAAGATCAGCTGGAATTTCTCAACTGGCTTTAGAGCTCCAAACGTAGATGACGTAGGTAAGGTATTTGAAATAGATGAAAATGACATAATCGTGCCTAACCAAAACCTAAAACCAGAGACCAGCTACAATACAGAATTAGGCTGGTCAGGTTCAAAAAACAGCTTCACTTGGCGCTTTACCACCTTTTTTACCTACCTCAATGATGCAATAGTCCGAGGGCCATTTCAAATTAACGGTCAGGATTCTATCCAAATAGAGGGTGCAACGCGGCGGATCTTTGCTCAGACCAATGTGGGTGAAGCACTCATTTTTGGAGGTAGTTTAGCGTTGTACTATCAACTTTCCAAACGTATTCAAGCTAACCTGAATATTACCGAAACTGCGGGTGAAGAACGGTCTTCAAAGCAACCTTTGCGACACACCACTCCGGTGTTTGGAAGATTCTCGATACGTTATGAACATAAAAAAAATAATGTTGAGCTATTTACTGAGTTTAACGGTAATAGGTTCAGAGATGACATTCCACTAACAGAAATAGAAAGCAAACCGTATTTATATGCTGCTCACAGTTCAAACGCTTCGCAGGATGGTTCTCCAGGTTGGGTTACATTAAATGTTAGAATCAGACATCAGCTCTCAAAGAATCTGGTCATCACCTCGGCCATTGAAAATATTTTTGATACGCACTATCGGCCCTATTCCAGTGGTATTAGTGCTCCCGGACGGAATTTTATCATCGCCGTAAGGGGTAGTCTTTAGTTTTAAAAATAACATAAATAAAGGCTTTGACCATTTACAAGCAGTGTTTGTATTTGTAGAGGCAGACCAGGTTGGAGTGGTTTTTTCCTTTTTCGCTTTTGCTATTCTATTCGTATGCTACTTTTGTGGATGTATGCATATTGCCATTTGCGGAAATATTGGTTCCGGCAAAACCACATTAGCAAAATTACTCGCCAAGCATTACGGATGGAAAGCGGAGCTTGAATCTGTAGAAGACAACCCGTATTTAGCCGATTTTTACGAAGATATGAAGCGTTGGTCTTTTCACCTTCAGATCTTCTTTTTAAACAGCAGGTTTAATCAAGTAAAAAATATTTATGAAAGTGAGGTTTCCACTATCCAGGACCGGACGATTTATGAAGATGCTTACATTTTCGCAGCTAACCTCTATAAGTCAAAATTTATAAATGACAGAGACTACTCAAGCTACCTAACTCTTTTCGAGTCCATGATCCAACACGTAAAAGCGCCCGACTTACTTTTGTATTTAAAGGCTGATATTCCAAAACTGGTGAGTCAGATTGAAAAACGAGGAAGGGAGTACGAAAATGCCATTCGCCTCGATTACCTCAAAAATCTAAATGAACACTATTCCGACTGGATTGGAAGCTACACTTTAGGTAAACTACTTGTTATAGACGTAAATGAATTAGACTTTGTGAAGAATCCCGAAGACCTTTCGGCTATTGTTCAACGCATAGACGTAGAAATTCACGGTTTATTCAGTTAAAGAAAGAATAAAAGCCTCGAACAACCGTATCTCCACTGAATTCTGACCTACAAAAAATCCCCCGAAACCTGGTTCCGAGGGATAATTCGTTGTCTATAGTTGGCTTTATGTCAGTGAAGTTATGTTGTCATTAGTAGTACATCAAATTTGGCTCGTCCACTCGCCGTAAGGATCGTTAGTTAGTGATATGCCTCGTTAAGTAACAAAGTATAAGGGCAACGCCTATGACCATTCACGTTTTCTTGCTAAAATCAAACATCTAGCTTAAAACATAGCACTAATAAAAGAATAAATAAAAAATCCCCCAGATTTTGTAGGTCTGAGGGATAATTCATTGTTTATAGTTGGCTTTAATTGGTGTAAAGATAATTTATTTATTCAATGTATGGGTATAAAACGTAAATAAATATCCTCCAATATAAATCAATTGTTTTGATTATTTGAAGAATCCAATTTGGAGGAATCACTTGAGTGCTCAAAAATACGTTCTTTTAGCTGAGGCTTAGAGCCTGGAAAGGTAGTTCGCGATGAAATATCGTAGCTCACGTAAATCATCAACAGAAAAAACAAGACCGCAAAAAATAGAAATAGCTTTTTAGACTTAGTCATAATTATAGTTTAGGCTCAACCCACAAAAAACCCAGGCAACAAAGTATTACTAAATAAAAGATTAGCCCTTGTAGTTCTCTTTCAACCATTCCCGTATTTACTTGGTCCTCCAAATTTATAAATGCGGATGTATTTTTTATACTTTTTCGTCGATCTCGAATCGAGGTCCATTGTGATTCGTCATAAACATAAAACCAATGTTCTGCCTCGTTTGTACTGAAGTTATTCCACCCTGGTTGAGTAGGCCATAATTTAAAACTATTCCTACCTTTCAAAAAACTCTCATCTACCCCAACTCTACTCTGTTCGTAGCGGATAGGTAAACTGTTGTTTCCCATCAGTAAAACCCTGAGCGGTTCATTACACACAGGAAATCTGGTCCTCACCACTTTCAGAGAGTCTGTTCTGGTGATAACCTGATCGAGCACGTTTCGCCAAAGGTGCCTGTAGGCAATGCTATCACCTCTTAATTGTAATGGATAGGTATGTGTTAAGTATACGCTATTTACGCTCCCCCGACCCCAATACGTCTTAAATCCAACGGCTTCATCGTCAACGATAAGTTCTTCATTGTTAAAACTTGGTTCAATACGAAAAGGAAAGGATGTTATGTTTACATCTGATTTCTTCAGTTTAGTGCGGCTACCATCGGAAGTTAATTTTGTAAAACCAGGAAGTAAATGAGAACGATAACTAAATAGGTTTTCTTCTGGCAAGAAAAAAAGACTCAATCCGTTCTGCACAGATTTTACCATCTCATTTCGTTCATAGCCATTGAATGTACTTAAGGTTCCTAAATCCAGGAGCAATATATCAAATTTACTGAGGTACTCTTGAGTAAGCCTAGT
>JBCCIX010000032.1:0-17249 GCA_039028075.1 Bacteroidota bacterium
AGGCCAGATTCACGCGCTTGTAAGTTGTATTTTCTTTCAGCGGTATCGATTCTGCGGTTACCGAATCAGGTATTTCTTTCACGATGTGTTGAAAAAAAACTGAATCCTTTAAAGTAGTGTAGGTCACACTATCTCCTCCTGATAATTGAAAAACAGGCATCTTGTAATACTGAACGCTGTCAATCTCAAAGCTAGTTAGGTAATAGATAGCACTGTCGTAACTTATTTCATCAATAGTTCGTGTTGGGGCATACCATTTATCTTCCAACTCATAAGGGGCAAAATTGAATAGTGAGTCAGGAAAAACAAGGTCTACGTGGGAAGGATAGGAAGCTGTTAAAATAAAAGGTATAGGTAGGCCTAGTCTGATGCTGTCCTCTAAGAAATACCCATCTACCTTCACTTCCTGAGCATAGGAAACACTAGGAATGGCAGCTAATGATAAGAAGGCAAAAACGATCCTAAACACTTTTTAACGACTTATTTCTAATCTTAAATAGCTTAAGCAATTTAGGGACATAGTCCTCTTCAGTATCTACGGATATAAAATTGATTTGATGTTTTTTGGCAAAATCCGAAAGTTTCGCCTCATTTTCGACATAATTCTGCTTTAGCTTGGTTCGGAAATTTCCGAATGACGTGTTCACCCAAATGGTCTTTCTGCTTTCTTTATCAAAAACAGGAACTATTCCCAATTTCGGTAATTTAGTTTCGCGTCTATCGGTAATCCTGATCATCACCAGATCATGCTTTTTGGCCAACCCTTTCAGGTTATGAAAATAACCCTCGTCGATAAAGTCTGATATGAAAATAACCACGCTACGTCTTTTGATGGTATTTAGTGTAAAAAGGATGGCTTTGGATAAGTCCGTTTTATGTGATTGGGGTTTTAATTCAATCAGGCTGTTTATAATTTCATAAGCCTGTTTAGCACCTTTGGCCGGTTTAACATATTTTTCTTTTTGATCTGAAAAGCTAATCAGGCCTACCTGGCTGGCCTCCTTTACCGCCGATAACGCCAGAACACCGCAGATCTCTTTTCCAATATCAAGTTTCTGAGACCCCGGACTGCCAATTTCTTGCGATCCGCTAACATCTAAAACAAAAAGAACAGTTTGTTCTTTCTCCTCTTTGAAGGTCTTTACAAAAGTACCGTGACCTTTGGCGCTTACATTCCAATCTATAGTACGGATATCATCGCCATATTGATAGGCGCGCACGTCATCAAATTCCAATCCGGAGCCCTTGAAAATAGAGTGAAAGTCTCCCTGCATCTGGCTATTGATGGCCTTTCTGATCTGTATTTCGTACTTTCGCAGCTTCTTGACTAAGTCCTTCATTGGCTTAATTTTCGCTTGCAAAACTATTATAAAATAGATGAATGCAAATACCTCTTATTTGTAAGGGATTATTCATCGCTAAATGGATGTCTGATTTTAAGATGAATACAAACAATTTTAGGACTTGGGCCAGGCGCTGGCTCATAGTTTTCGGTTTATTGATGTGGGTTAGCTGTGGCGGTGAAGAAGTACCCGAAGGTATACTCTCAGAAGACGAAATGGTCCCTATACTCTTAGAGGTGTATGTGGCCGAGGGTAAGGTGAATGAGTTAAGGGTAAAAAGGGATTCTGCACTGGTAGTATTCGAAGAATATGAAACCAGGATTTTGGATAAATACGCGCTCACAGACTCCTTGTATACGAATTCGCTAAGGTATTATTTTGAGCATCCCTTAAAGTTAGAAAGTATCTATGAAACCGTGCTGGATAGCCTGAATCTGATGGAAAAACGCTTGGATGAGTCGAAGGATGGTAGTACTAAGGAAGAAGGTAAAGATTCTGTTACTACGGAAGTGGAAAAAGTTGTAGACACCTGAACGTGTTGTATCCAAAAGACATATTCAGTAAGCTTGGGTTTAATCAAATCCTCGATCTCTTACGTTCAAGATGTAGAAGTAGCCTGGGTCTCGAACGGGTTGACAAGATACGATTTTCGAATAATTTTGATCATGTCGCCAAGCTTTTGAGCCAAACTGCTGAGTTTAAGCATATTTTATCATCAGGCGATGCTTTTCCCGGTAATTATTATATCGATGTAAGGCCACATCTGGAACATGCAAAAGTAGAAGGCACCTTTCTCCAGGAAGTTCAGTTCAAAGAAATCAGTAAATCTTTAATTACCATACGAAGTATTTCTAAATTCTTGAGCAGTAGGCAAGATGAGTATCCTTCTTTAAACGCACTTCTTCGGCCGGACGGGGAGTCGTTTGTACTCATTGAAAAAATAGATTCTAAGATCGACGAGGACAATCGGTTGAAGGATTCTGCATCAATTGAATTGGCTCGTATTAGGAAAAATATTGGACAAAAACATCGTCAGGTACGCAAAGTGCTGCGACAGGAGTTTGATACCGCTTTAAAGTCAGGTTTTATTCCTGAAGGCGCTTCAATGACGGTTAGGGATGGACGAATGGTTATTCCCTTGGCTGCAGAATACAAAAAGAGAGTTAAAGGCTTTGTCCACGATGAATCTTCTACCGGGCAAACCGTTTTTTTGGAACCTACCTCGGTACTGGAAGGTAATAACGAGTTGAGAGAACTTGAGTATGCAGAAAAACGTGAGTCGATTAGAATCTTAACCTCCCTTACTGACGATTTGAGAGCGGTACTTAATCCAATACAACAGGCCTATGGATTTTTAGGGTTTGTGGATTTCATTCAGGCGAAGGCCAGATTGGCCGTTGATTTAGCTGCCGAATTACCGCTGTTAAAGCCCAAGCCGTATCTTAACTGGGTGCAAGCCCGGCATCCCTTGCTGTACTTGGCTCATCAGGAAAGTAAAAAGGAAATAGTGCCTCTTACCATCAGTTTAGATGCCAGTCAGCGAATTCTAGTCATTTCCGGTCCTAATGCCGGGGGCAAATCAGTTTGTCTTAAAACCGTGGGTTTACTGCAACTTATGCTTCAAAGTGGACTTATGGTACCTGTTGCAGAATCTTCTGAATTTGGTTTTTTTGATGATATATTCATTGATATTGGAGACGAGCAATCTATAGAAAATGACTTAAGTACCTACAGTTCTCACCTTTCTAATATGAAACATTTCATGAAACAAGGACGGGCAAATACGTTGGTGCTAATAGATGAGTTTGGAACGGGTACGGACCCTCAGTTTGGTGGTGCTATCGCGCAGGCTGTACTCGAGGAATTAAATGAAAAAGCTGTTTTTGGCGTTGTGACTACCCACTATGGGAATATAAAAGGGTATGGTGAAGAGACCGCAGGTTTGGCCAATGGTGCGATGAAGTATGATATGGCAAATTTAAAACCTCTC
The DNA here is from genome assembly GCA_039028075.1 of Bacteroidota bacterium. Taxonomy (GTDB): domain Bacteria; phylum Bacteroidota; class Bacteroidia; order Cytophagales; family Cyclobacteriaceae; genus Fulvivirga. Next base: position 3,334 of record JBCCIX010000032.1, read on the forward strand.
TATCAATTGGAAGTAGGAAAGCCCGGCAGTTCATTTTCGCTTGAGATCGCACGTAAAATAGGTATATCTCATCATATTATCAATAACGCTAAGGAACTGATCGGCGATCAAACCGTCGATCTGGACAAACTTCTGATGCGCTTGGAAAGGCAAAAGCAAAAAACACTAGCGCGCGAAAAATCCATAAAAGAACGGGAAAAGGAGGTTGAGCAGCTAGAATCCAAATATTCAAAGTTACTGAATGAGCTTGAGTCCAATAAAAAGCAGATTATTACCAAAGCCAAATCGGAGGCCGAGACGATACTAAAAGATACAAATCGCGAGATCGAGAAAACTATTCGACACATCAAGGAGAACAAGGCCGAGAAATCTGAAACAGTGAAAGCGCGTCAACGATTAGACAGTTTGAAGCGTAAAGTTAGTTTACGTAATAAACCCGAGCCGAAAATACTTGAAGAGCCGATCGAAGTGGGTGATGCTGTGCGCGTTCTAGGTCAAGAAGCGGTAGGTGAGGTACTTTCAATACGAGGAAAAGGCGTTGAGATCCAATTCGGAGACTTGAAATCAACCGTTAAAATGAATCGGCTAGAAAAGGTATCGAAGAAGGCATCCAAAACCATAAAAAAACAGATTTCAAAAGGGATTGATTTGAATCAAAGATTGGCAGGGTTTAGCTCCACTTTGGATGTGAGGGGAAAGCGTGCAGAAGAGGTCTTCTCGATTGTGGATACCTTTCTCGATAATGCCGTACTCTTCGGAAGAGGAGAAGTAAAAATTCTTCATGGCAAGGGTGACGGGATTTTACGAAAATTAATCAGAGAACATTTAAAAGGCACTCCCTATATATCATCAATACAGGATGAACATATTGAGCGAGGAGGAGCGGGCATTAGTGTGGTTCAGTTGAAATGATACAAAACCTGCCGAGCCGTCTAAAGTTCAGTTGATAATAATTAGACCGTATACGGCCTCGCTATTTAGACAAATTAAAAACCCATGCTCCCGATATACTGGCTTTTTTACCACCCAGGGGTTCTTCGTCACTTCTGGTGAAGGACAAGATCATATCATTATCAGTGTCACCGCGAGTTACAGTTACGGCGTCAGTGCCGTCAAAGGTTACGGTAAAAGAATTAGCGGCCGTGCCACTTATAGTATAAGTGCTCACGTCGAATACGTCAACATCGGTGGATTCACCGTTTACTTGGACGTTACCATTGGATTGAAACTGAATTGAAAAATTGGACCAATCACCGGTAGTGCCTGTGTTGCCGTCTAGTAAAACATCATCACTTGAATTGACGGACCATGTCCCTTCTAGAAACTGACGTTGTTGTTCTTCAACGGTAGGACCACTTGAATCGTCATCTCCACAACCTGCCATCGCCAATACTCCGGCTAAAATCACTGCACTTAATAGATAAGATATTTTTTTCATTTTGAACGTGTTTATCCCTTTTGGAAGGGGAAAGATAGTAATTAACTCATTAAACTGCCATATGCCTTCATGGAAATGACTTTATCTGCACTATATTATTTCTAAACATATATCATTCTGACCTAATTTGTAACCCGTACTTTCATTTAAATTTATTTAGTTGGAGTATTTCATCGGTCAATTGGTATTCCTCGGGTTGGTTTGAAGCGATAAAGACTAATCTATTGGAGATATCTTTCAATTGATTTTGATACCATTCACATCCTTTCTCATCCAGGTTCGTAGTAGGCTCATCGAGAAATGTTACCAGGGCATTCGAAAAAAAGGCAAGCCCTAACCGTAGTCGCTGGCTCATGCCGGAAGAAAAATTTTTCACCAATTTATGGCGCGCATGATCCAGTTCCATTCTTTGTATCACCTCATCTACGCTCAAGCTATCTCTGAACGCCTTGAACTTTGAGTGGTAATTGACCAACTCGCTCAAGGTCAGGCTTTTGATCAGCTCCATGTAAGGAGTAGCAATAGAAATGTGCTGGTAAATATTATCAGGTTCTACAATTTTGCTGTCCATTACATATACTAATGAGCCTTTAGATGGTAAGGTAAACCCCGTAATGATTTTAAGGAGGGTAGATTTACCGCTACCATTTGGCCCGGTAATGGCGTAAACATGCTTTGATTTGAAATGATAGTCGAGTTCTTTAAAAATGACTTCATGATTGAATCGTTTACTCAAGTTTTCGAGTCGTATTTCAATCATTAAGCGTTTAGGGTCTAGTAGGAATATCCTTTCATTACGCCACGGTCGGAACTCCTAATGAAATTGATGATCTCATCTCTCTCCTTAGAAGGAGATAGTTCCAGTTCTACCAGATCAACCGCTTTTGAGTTATTAAGTCCTTTTAAAAACAGATAGCGATAAACTTCCTGGATTTCGTTAATCTTTTCCGATGAAAAGCCACGTCTTCGCAAACCTATGGAGTTTATTCCGCAATACGTCAAGGGCTCTCGGGCTGCTTTGGTGTAGGGAGGAACATCTTTTCTCACTAACGATCCACCGGATACCATTACATGCGCACCTACTTTAACAAACTGATGGATTGCGCTTGACCCACCAATAATAGCGTGATCGTCAATACTAACATGTCCGGCAAGCTGTACCGCATTCACGAGGATACAATGATCGCCTATCTCGCAATCGTGGGCTACATGTACGTACGCCATCAAAAGGCAATTTTTGCCGATAAAGGTTTTGAACTTGTCGTCAGTACCTCGGCTCACGGTAACATATTCTCGAATTACAGTGTTGTCGCCAATAAAAGTTTCTGTTTCTTCTCCCTTGTATTTCAAATCCTGAGGTACCGCAGAAATAGAGGCTCCGGGATAGATTTTAACATTTTTTCCGATTCTAGCGCCTTCAAATATGGTAACATTGGGACCTACCCACGTGCCCTCATCAATCGTAACATTAGCATGAATAACCGCAAAGGGTTCGATAACGACATTTCTTGCGATCTTGGCTTGGGGATGAATGTAGGCCAGCGGTTGATTCATGAGTCTTTTCTTACAATGCTTGCCATCATGGTACCTTCGCAAACTAACGTATTTCCTACGTACGCTCTCCCGGCCATTTTTGCTATTCCCCTCTTTATTGGAGCCAGTAAGTCGCACTTTATAACCATGGTATCTCCGGGTAGCACCATCTTACGAAACCTGAAGCTTTCAATACCCAAAAAGTACGTCCAGTAATTTTCGGGATCAGGTACGGTATTTAGTACTAAGATTCCGCCTATTTGAGTCATAGCCTCAACTTGAAGTACACCGGGCATCACTGGATTTCCAGGGAAATGGCCTTGAAAAAAATTTTCATTCAAGGTTACATTTTTAACACCTGAAACGCTCTCCTCGTCTAAGTGGATGATTTTATCAATTAACAGAAAGGGATACCGGTGGGGAAGAATATTTATAATTTGGTTGATATCCAATACCGGAGGTAAATTCGGATTATACTTTGGAACATTGTGCCTGGATTCTGCCTGCATGGCCCTTTTCAGCTTCTTGGCAAATGCTACGTTGGCAGCATGACCGGGCCGGGCCGCAAGGATTTGAGCTTTTAACGGTCTGCCTGCTAAAGCCAAGTCGCCCATCACATCAAGTAATTTATGTCGGGCGGGCTCGTTTTTATACCTTAACTCAACGTTATTTAGAATGCCTTCTTTTTTAACCTCTACTTTAGGTTTATTAAATAGGGCTGCTATACTATCCAATTCATGCTCTTCGACCACTCTATCTACTACCACAATAGCGTTGTTCAGGTCACCGCCTTTTATCAGATTGTTTTTGTGAAGCATCTCAAGCTCGTGAAGAAAACAGAACGTTCGGCAAGATGCAATTTCTTTTTCGAATTGGTTGATGTTGGTCAATGAGGCGTGTTGGCTTCCCAAAACCGGGGAATTATAATCGACCATGACCGTGATACGATAGTCGTCAAGGGGCAGAGCGGCTATTTCTACGTCACGCGTGGGTTCTCGGTAAAAGATACCATCTGGGACTTCGAAAAAATCGCGTAGCGCATTTTGTTCTTCGGTTCCTGCTTCTTTTAGAATATTAACAAATTGAATGGAGCTACCATCCATGATGGGAGGCTCAGGTCCACCTAACTGTATCAGTACATTGTCTATTTCAAGACCTACAAGTGCAGCTAATGTATGCTCTACGGTATTGACCCGAGCTTCGCCTTGTTCAATAGTAGTTCCCCGAGATAGGTCAACGACGTTGTCTGCATCGGCATCCACGACGGGCTCGCCCTCCAAATCAATACGTTGAAATTTGATTCCGTGTCCCGGTTTTGCCGGAAGAAAAGTCATATTGGCCTGGACCCCGGTGTGTAACCCTACGCCAGACAGCGTAACTGACTTCTTTATCGTATGCTGTTTGATTTTCATGCTAATCCGCCTAAGGTTATGTACTCAACCGGCGTTCACTCATTTGCTTTCTTGAAATGTCGGCAAATTTAGAACTTTTTCCTCAAGTTGCTTTAGACGCGTATTCAAATCAGGGAGATTCTTAAAAATAGCGTAAGACTTGTGGTAGGCCATAAGTTCAAAAGCCGGACTACCCATGAGCTTTACATTTCCCTGGGGCTTTGATTTACCTACCCCCGCCTGAGCACCTATACCGACGTGATCTCCAAAATTTAAATGCCCCGCAATACCCACTTGACCCCCGATAATGGCGTTTTTACCGATATTGGTTGATCCGCTTATACCCGTCTGTGCGGCAATAACGGTATGGTCTCCAATGGTTACATTATGTGCTATTTGGATTAAATTATCAAGCTTAACGCCGTCACCAATTTTGGTAGAATCTCCGTGAAAGGTGGCACAATCTATCACCGTATTAGAGCCTATATCTACATGGTTACCCACGATTACGTTGCCCATCTGAGGAATGGTCTTGTACGATCCGTCATCCTGAGGCGCGAAGCCAAATCCGGCGCTTCCCAGGATAGCTCCCGAATGAATTACACAAAAATTGCCTATTATGGTTCCACCGTAAAGTCGGGCCCCTGAGTGTATGATTGAATTGTTACCTAAAATACAATGATCACCTATGTACGCATGTGGATATACCTTTACGTTATCTCCCATGGTCACATTATTACCAATATAGGAGAATGCACCACGATATACGTCCTGGCCTAATGTTGACTCCTCACCGATAAATGAAGGCTCTTCAACGCCACTTTTTTGATAACTAATAAATTTATGGTACTCCTCAAGAAGTATGGTAAAGCTTGAATAAGCGTCTTCTACGAAAATAAGGGTTGTTTTTACGTCTTTTTTGGGGATAAAATCTTTATTCACGATAACGGCACTTGCCTGCGTATCGTACACAAAGTTCTCATATTTAGGATTAGAGAGGAATGAGATCTGACCGGTTTTTGCCTCTTGGATTTTGCCAAGCATGCTAATAGCCACCTTGCCGTCTCCTTTTATTTCTCCATTCAAGAGAGAAGCAATTTGGGCGGCAGTAAACTCCATGAAAAAAGTTTTGGATTAATTTTCAGATTCGCGCAAATATACATTTTTGGGGTAGCATAGATAATGTTTTCTCACAATTTTGCTCATCGCCTTAATGTTGGGTAAATCAGCTGCATCAGCTATGTCTACTACTTCTCCGCTTTTTCTGAGAATGTTAATGGATTGACCTTCACCTATATAGGCTTTATTGGTTACTTCCCCGTATGAAAATAAGAAGCGACTATCTGATTTTAATACGGCAAATTCTTTGGAAACCGATTTTCGAATAGTTTCTACTTTTCGTTTTTCGAGGGGCTCATTGGAAAGTTGGATCCTAAAAAGTTTTCGAGAAAGCAAGGCCGTACTGAGCTGGCTTAAGATAAGGTCATTGCTTTTTTGCCAGTGCTTTATTCCCCCCCAAATATCATAATCGTCGAGTTTTGCGAAAGCTTGTAGCAAGTCAGGTTGCGTTTGAAATGATTCAAGGTTAATAGCACTGCTTAAGAAAATATCTAATTCTGGCGTAGCCGGCAGTTCCTTGCCCATAATTCTAAGCTCTTTTGCTCTTAGTATGGTATTGATCAACATTTTTTCCGCACTAACAGAGGTTTTATGCAAGTACACTTGCCAGTACATCAGCCTTCTGGCATTGAGAAAGTTCTCGATGCTGTAAAGCCCTTTTTGTTCAACCACGATGCGGTCATCCACTACATTCAGCATGCTGATAATTCTCTCCAATCCAATGGCACCCTCGGAAACACCGGTAAAAAAACTGTCTCGCTTCAAATAGTCCAATCTGTCCATATCTAGCTGACTGGATACTAGCTGGTGAAAAAATTTGCGCTCGTAGGTATTTTGGAATATTCTGAGCGATAAGTCCAATGCACCATTCAATTTTTTATTTAGGGACTTCATCAACAAGAACGACAAGCTTTCGTGACCCACACCATGGAGGAGACTAGATTCTAAAGCATGAGAAAACGGCCCGTGGCCGATATCATGGAGCAAAATGGCTAACTGCAAGGCCTCAGATTCCGTATCTGAAATCTCTATTCTTTTAGATCTAAGGGATTCAATAGCCTTAGACATCAGGTGCATAGCTCCGATGGCGTGATGAAACCGAGTATGTAATGCTCCCGGATAAATCAGATCGGTAAGACCCAGCTGCTTGATTCGCCGGAGCCGTTGAAAGATTGGGTCTTCAATGATGTCAAAAACGGTATCACTTTGAATGGTGATGAATCCGTAGACAGGATCATTGAAAATTTTCTTTTTATTCAATCTAAAGGAATGATTATTGCGCTAGCGGTTGAGGAATTGATATTTTTTTATTCATCTTAGATTATATGCAAAGATATAACATTTTATGGGCGGATGACGAAATCGATTTGTTGAAGCCTCATATACTTTTCTTGGAGAACAAGGGGTACGATGTAACTCCGGTAAATAGTGGTACGGATGCTATAGAAAGGTGTGAAGAAGAGCATTTCGATGTAGTTTTTCTTGACGAGAATATGCCCGGTATGTCTGGTTTGGAAGCACTGACCCACATCAAAGCTTCACGACCAAATCTTCCGGTAGTTATGATTACCAAGAATGAGGAAGAGCATATTATGGAAGAAGCCATCGGGGCCAAGATAGCGGATTACCTGATTAAACCTTTAAATCCAAGCCAGATATTGCTATCGGTAAAGAAAATCCTGGATAATAAGAGATTGATCTCGGAAAAGACAAACCAAAGCTATCAGCAAAATTTCATGAATATAAGCATGGCTTTTCAGGATGATTTGGATCACGAGGAGTGGGCGGATGTTTACAAGAAACTGGTGTATTGGGAACTGGAGATTAATGAGACGGATAACAGAGCGATGGGTGAAATATTTGATATGCAAAAAGAGGAGGCCAACCAGCAGTTTACCCGCTTTATACGGGATAATTACGAAAGTTGGTTGAATGATCCCGATGCTGAAAAACCGATGCTGAGTCATCAGCTGATGAGAAACAAAGTGTTTCCGGAGATTGACAACGGTGGCAGGTCATTATTTTTTTTGGTCATAGATAATTTGAGATACGATCAATGGAAAGTAATTGAACCGGCCGTACAAGAATATTTCAATATTGAAGCTGAAGAAAGCTATTATTCCATTCTCCCAACTACCACGGCCTACGCACGAAACTCAATATTTTCAGGTCTGCTGCCGGACGATATGGCTAAGCGCTATCCTGATTTATGGGTTGGCGAAGATTCTGATGAAGGAAAAAATAACTTCGAGAAAGAATTTATTCAAAAGCAACTTATGCGATTGAATATCGATATTCGATTCACCTACAATAAGATCAAAAGAACCTCTGAAGGAAAACAACTGGTAGATAAGGTTCGAAACATGGCGAATAATGAGTTGAATGTTATCGTTTATAATTTTGTCGATATGCTATCCCACGCCAGGACAGACACAGCCATGATACGCGAATTGGCTCCCGATGAAGCAGCATACCGTTCGATTACCAAATCTTGGATTGAGCACTCTCCACTTATTGATGCCATCCAGACTATAGCACAAACGGGATCTAAACTTATTATAACGACTGATCACGGGACGATAAGGGTACAAAAACCTTTTAAGATCGTAGGGGATAAAAAAACAAATACCAACTTACGCTATAAACAAGGTAAAAATTTAGGCTACGACCCCTCGGACAAGGTGGTGGAAGCTCTGCGACCGGAGCGTATGCACCTTCCTAAATTAAATGTTTCAACAACCTATGCTTTTGCGGCCGAGGACCAATTTTTTGCCTATCCTAATAATTACAATTACTATGTGAACTACTATAAGGATACTTTTCAACATGGAGGTGTCTCCATGGAAGAAATGATAATTCCGATAATTTCATTAAATTCGAAATATGGCTGAAAGTGCTTTGCACTCCAAAAAACTGGTATGTGAAGGTTTAGAAGAGTTGCATAATATAGTCGCTGAGATTATTTCTTTTGCTCACGGCTACCTAGTTTGGATTTTCGATGGCGAAATGGGAGCAGGTAAAACTACAATGATCAGGGTTATTTGTGAACAACTTGAGGTCGTAGACCATGTCCACAGCCCAACGTTCTCAATCGTAAACGAATATCATACCAGGGATTCCAAAATTATCAACCATTTCGATTTCTTTAGGATAGAAAATGAGCAGGAAGCATTAGCTATCGGTTTAGCTGATTATTTCTATTCCGGAAATTTTTGCTTTATCGAATGGCCTTCTAAAATCGCAGGTTTTCTACCTAACAAACACCTGGTGATCCATATCGAAGTGGATAAGTATAAAAAACGCATCATAGATCTAATTAAACATGACTAAAAAACGGTCTGGATTTGCTAAGCTGGCTCAGGAATCAGGGCTTTATACTCAAGAAAAGTTGATGCCCGTCAACCAAGGTAAGCATCATTTTTTTATCGGTTTGCCCAATGAAATTTCCATGCAGGAACGCAGAATTACATTGACGCCGGAGGCAGTTAGGCTACTTATCAATAATGGTCATGAGATATGGGTTGAAACAAAGGCTGGTGAGGGCTCCAAATTTACGGATAAGGACTACAGTGAGGCTGGCGCTAAAATAGTCTATAGCCCGGAAGAAGTATATAAAGCAGGTGTTATTCTGAAAATAGAGCCTCCTACGATGGAAGAAATTGACCTTATGAAGCCGGGGCAGTCGTTGATATCAGCGTTGCAGTTGGGTAACCAGACACCTGATTATATTAAGGCAATTAATAAAAAAAATATTCTTGCCTTAGCTTACGAATTTATTGAAGACAAGGTGGGTGGAATGCCCATCATAAGAGCAATGAGCGAAATTGCCGGTAATACAGTCATGTCGATTGCTTCAGAGTGCCTTAGCGCTGTGAACGGTGGAAAAGGGGTTATTTTAGGTGGTATTACTGGCGTTCCTCCTACCCGGGTGGTTATTATCGGTGCAGGCACGGTGGCAGAGTACGCCGCTAGAGCTGGCATCGGCTTAGGGGCGGATATAGAGATTTTTGATAATCAAATTTATAAATTAAGAAGGATTAAGCAGGCTTTAGGGGTTCAGGTATACACTTCAACCATAGATACCGATACCCTAGCCGAGTCGCTTAAGCAGGCCGATGTCGTTATCGGCGCTTTACGTGCGGAAAAAGGTAAAAACAGGCACGTGGTAAGCGAAGATATGGTTGCTCAAATGAAGATGGATTCCGTCATTATAGACTTAAGCATCGATCAGGGTGGTTGCATAGAAACTTCCGAGCTCACTTCTTTAAATAAACCCACATTCAGCAAGTATGGGGTAATTCATTATGGCGTACCTAATGTAGCTTCCCGTGTAGCGTTAACCGCCACAACGGCCCTAAGTAATATTTTCACACCAACCATTCTACGAGCTGCCGAAGAAGGCGGTATCGAGGAGATGATCTTTTCACATAATTGGTTTATGAAGGGTGTCTATACTTACAAGGGGAGTCTCACCAATCAACATATCGCCCGTAAATTTGGTATGAAATGCAAAGACTTAGGCTTGCTTATGGCGGCAAGGTTCTGATTTCTATAGACCTTATTTACAACTTTTTACTCTAGAACGTATTTTACGCTTGCAGTGAAAACAAAGCTTACAAAACGCTTAAAAAGCGAATTGCTTTGGGCAAAACCCGCTGAGAAACAAAGAAACATATTACTTTCTCAACCTTTTGAGTTAAAGCGCTAGAAATTGCCGAGACTGAATTTCAAAATATGGCTTTACCGAAAGCTACGTTGAATTTATTATTAACAAGTGTGGTGATTTAGTGTCGGTTAAGGTGATTAAACCCAACTTCTCCGGCCTATTAGCCGTGAAACTCGATAGCATCTTAAAAAATTTAGGGCCTTGGGAACCTGGTAAGATTGATTGTACATCAGTCCACAGTCAGCTTCTGCTTAAGTTGATGGTTTACTAGTCAAAACTCTTAGCGCTATTTTGAGAACTTTAAGTTAGTTTTTTAATTTTCCCAAACCCGCCAAACTCTCTTCCAAAACCTTGATCTTAGCTTTAGCATCTTCCATTTTTTTCTTCTCCGTAGCCACTACTTTTTCAGGGGCATTCTGCACAAACCGCTCGTTGCTAAGCTTTTTCTCAGTACTGGCCAGGAATCCCTTGGTATAGGAAAGTTCTTTTTCCATAGCCTCTCGCTCTTTTTCTAAATCAATCGCTCCTGCTAATGGAATGAAGAATTCATCTCCTTTAAGAACAAAGCTTGAGCTATTTTCTAATTTCTCCGTGGTTTCTTCAAAAGAAGAAAGGGTACCTAACTTTTTGATCACATGAACGAAATCATTGAACTGGTTAAAATCCTTTGTTTTGACTTTTAGCGCAAGGGTATCTTTTTGAGCGATTTGCTTGGCATTTCTGATGTTTCGGATATTACTTATGATTTCAAAAGCGATTTCAGCCTCCTTCAAAATGTCCTCAGCGTACTTTTCCACCTTTGGCCATTCGGCCACTATGATACAGTCACCGGTTTTACGTTCGTTTAATGCGTGATACAACTCTTCGGTAATAAAAGGCATAAACGGATGTAACAATTTCAATATTTTTTCGAAGAAGTTAACGGTAGCTTCTTTCGTTTGAGCATCAATCGGTTTTTGGTAGTCAGGTTTGACCATTTCCAGGTACCATGAACAGAAATCTCCCCAGATCAATTTGTACGTAGCCATAAGCGCATCGCTTATGCGAAACTTGCTGAAATGTTTTTCAACTTCTGCTAATGTCTGGTTGTATTTAGCTTGAAACCAGCGTACAGAAACCTGATTAGTATCGCTGGAAAGGGAAGAATTTACCTCCCAACCCTGCACTAAACGGAAAGCATTCCAGATCTTGTTCCCAAAGTTCCTGCCCTGTTCAATGAGCTTTTCATCGTAAAGCAGGTCATTGCCGGCCGGTGAACTAAATAGCATACCGGTGCGAACTGCATCTGCACCACATTGCGCGATGAGATCCAATGGGTCAGGGGAGTTACCCAATGATTTAGACATTTTGCGCCTTTGCTTATCGCGCACAATGCCTGTCAGGTATACGTCATTGAAAGGTTTCTTTCCTGTATACTCGTAGCCCGCTATGATCATTCTTGCCACCCAGAAGAACAGTATTTCGGGGGCCGTTACGAGCGTGGAGGTCGGGTAGTAGTAATCAAGTTCTTCATTTTTACCGGGCGTTATTCTACCATCTTTAAACGAACTCTCGCCAAAGCCCTTGAAGACCTCAATGGGAAAAAGCCATGAAGATGCCCAGGTGTCCAGCACATCTTCGTCTTGTTTTAGATCATCAGGAGATAAGTCGGGATTACCGCTCTTTTCCCTGGCTAAATCAAGTGCTTCTTCTCTCGTCTCAGCTACTACGAAGTCATTTTCTAGCTCTCCAAAATAGTAAGCGGGAATACGCTGCCCCCACCACAGCTGCCTGGAAATGCACCAATCCCGCACATTCTCCATCCAGTGGTTGTAGGTATTTTTGAATTTAGATGGATGTAAAACTACCTCGTCATCCATTACCGCCCGATGGGCTTTTTTTGAGATCTCCTTTATTTTTATGAACCACTGCAGGGACAGTTTTGGTTCGATCACACTATCTGTTCGCTCGGAACGCCCAATTCTGGTGGTAAAATCTTCTTCGCCAACGAGTAAGTCAGCGTCTTTAAGGTCTTTAATGATCTGCTTTCTAATTTCAAAGCGATCCCTTCCTACATAAGCTGGAATTTCACACTTTTCATTCAGCGTACCATCCAAATTTATGGTGTCTATTACCCGCAGATTATGCCTTAACCCTATTTCATAGTCATTAGGGTCATGTGCTGGAGTAACTTTTAGACAACCCGTTCCGAAATCAAGCTCTACGTAACTATCACCAATAATTGGGATTTCGCGGTTGATAAAAGGGACCATCGCTTTTTTACCGATCAGGTGCTTAAATCGGTCATCATTAGGGTTTACCGCAATGGCTGTATCACCCATAATAGTTTCCGGCCGTTGTGTAGCAATGATCACATGCTCGTCCTCGTTTTTGATCCTGTATTTCACAGAATAGAGTTTAGAAACTTCACCCCCTTCACGATAAAGCACTTCTTCGTTAGAAACTGTCGTTTGTGCCTCTACGTCCCAATTTACCATGCGCAGTCCTCGATATAAATAGCCCTTATTATACAGGTCAACGAATACCTTGATCACGGCTTTGTAGTAATGATCATCCATCGTAAAAGCGGTCCTTTCCCAGTCGCAAGAAGCGCCCAGTTTTCTGAGCTGCTCGAGAATAATACCACCGTATTTTTCTTTCCATTCCCAGGCGTGCTGCAGAAATTCATCTCGCGTAAGGTCACTCTTTTTTATTCCTTTTTCACGGAGCATTTTTACCACCTTGGCCTCGGTGGCGATGGACGCATGATCTGTGCCAGGGACCCAGCAAGCTTCCTTTCCCTCCATACGTGCTTTTCTGATGAGTACATCCTGGATCGTATTATTTAGCATATGTCCCATATGAAGGACACCTGTCACATTGGGGGGAGGAATAATGATGGAATACGGTTCCTTATCAGGGTTAGGTTCCGAGTGAAAGTATCCGTGCTCTATCCAGTGTGTATACCATTTATCTTCTACTGAACGGGGATCGTATTGGGTGGAAAGTGACATTGCTAATTGTATGGCTCTGGCTCAAAAATCAAGGCGCAAATTTAATAAATGTACCTACGAATCTATGTTTGCCGTTTCTGATTTTAATCCTATTTTGTCATCTTCGCCTTCTTACCCTGTCTGACTTAGCGTCAGCGCAGGCAGGCTTGAATCCCTAAGGGGAAGGCGAAAAAATCAATTTAACTCCCTTCAGAGCCTGCCCCGAACATGATCCGGGGGCCGGGGTGAATTAAATTGATTTTCCAAGATGACAAAAAGGATTAACGCAAGTACCTGATTAAAATAGGTTTACCCCTCTAAAGAAAGTGCTGTAGCGTGGATCTAAATAACGTATTCTTTTTCGCAAATTAAACGGTAGGCTTTTGATGTCATAGACTATCAACAGGTAATTATTGCCTCTTGAATTAAATTTTCAGACTATCCGAGTATTGCCCTATGGTGTTTTTTGTGATTGATTTCCTGGCTTACCTTTTAGATATGGAAAGAGAAGGTTATCTTTCTCGCGCATGTATATTGACCCTAAGGTATATAAGTCCAACATCTCCGGAATCTATAAAGATCAGTTTATTGGCGAAGTATTTGACAGATTCGAGAAACAGATCAACTTTCTTCAAGCGTATCGGGCCTACCTAAAAAGTCTTCAGCAAGTAACGAATAAGGGTGGTGACCTTTCTTCACTTAGACGATCGTTTTCACTCGCTCGAATCGACCTCTTGAAAATGGTGGATACCCATTTTTTAACATTTGAAGCGGCACTTTTAGATGATGACTTTAAA
>JBCCIX010000033.1:0-17195 GCA_039028075.1 Bacteroidota bacterium
CATGATATGAAATAGCTGAGTTTGCAGCCGCTCTTGTTCACGCGTAGCAATGCGTACATCCTCCGTGTAGCCTTTAGATCCACCACCGGTAGGATGTTGGTGAATAGTGGCTTGTGCCAATGCATAGCGTTTGCCTTTTGCACCAGAGGTAAGCAGGGCCGTTCCCATACTACCTGAAAAGCCTACAGCTACCGTGGAAACAGGGGCGGAGATCATTTGCATGGCATCGTAGATCGCCATACCTCCATATACTGATCCTCCTGGAGACTGGATGTACATATCGATTTGCTGCTTTGGACTCTGGCTGTTCAAATATAGCAGCTGAGCCACTACAACATTAGCCACCTGGTCATCAATGGAAGTTCCCAGGAAGATAATGCGTTCTTTTAAGAGTAAACTAAAAATGTCATAAGCCCGCTCTCCCCGGCTATTTTGGTCGATGACCATGGGGATCAAATTTGATTGGATCATCGGTTAACGTTTAAATATTGCTCGAATGCGGTTTTGAAATGGCCGGTATTTTGACGTTTGAAAAAGCTGGTGCTCTACGGATTTAACCTCTTCACGCAGCTTTTTGTGACCATAGAGTTGAATAAGATCATATGCGGTCGATTGCCATCGCACCTTATCCTTCCATTCTACACCGGATAATACCCTTGCCTCCGTCACCAGCCGGTCCTCCACATCTCCTCGCTTCAGCAGCCAATTCTCTATTCGCTCTATTTCAGTTAAGGAAGTCCTCATGGCTTAATGATTTTCTCTTAACTTCATAGCGCACTTTTTCAAGGCATTTAAACTTCTGGACCGTGGCGGAGCGCTCACTAGCGTACTCAAACCGGTCCGCGACCTGGCGCATGGTGAGTTTTTCGTAGTAAAAGGATTGCAACAGATCCATACATTTTTCTCCGGCCTGTTTTAGGTAATGTAGAAGCTTTGCCTTCACTGGTTTTTGGATGCTTTCTTCTGCTACCTCAATATAGTCGAGACTTTCTTGCGTTGAAAATTTCTTGCAATACTTAAGCCATTTGTTTTTAACTATACCCATTAAATAGGCCGTGTCCCCCGATTCAGGTTGAAAGTTGAGATGCATGAGCTTTTCATAATAAAGGACGACTGCTTCCTGGAAAATTTCTTTAGCGGCATCGAGATCGCCACCATTTCGGTGAATATGTGCTGCAGCTAATGGAAAAACTTCCTCATACCAAGTGATGATGGTCTCTTCGCGAGTCTTACTAATTGACGCTTTGGTTGGTGCTAGCATAATGTTATCGTTTATTATGATGTTCTGCTTTAGCAGACAGTATCACCTAAAAATGTATTTTTATTTTAAGGCCTCAAATCAAAAATGAATCTAAGAATTCAATAAAATAGAAGTTTAGTCTTCAATATATTCGAGCCAGATTGTAATGATGGCTTATTCCCTTTACCCATTTATTACCTCCATGCATTGTAAAGTTCTTGCTGTCATATATGGTTGTACCTCCTGGCTTTTGCTCCGAGATTTTTTATCTTAACCTTCACTTCTGAGAGGTTAAAACGTGCTAAACCTGTAGAAAAGTGAAGATATTGGTAAGCAAAGGCTTTATCCTTTTTGATACAGCTTATTTGTGAAATCACGAAATGTGCTTGATAAAGCTAAATACACTGAATGTAATTAGGGTCTGCTTTTTCCGAGTTATACTTCGATCTCACTGTACTTCACGACCTCGAAATTGTCCATAATTATGTTATACAACCGCCTGATCGTTTTATCACCACGAAGCCGTGCAGAACTGATGTACTTGAAATGAAAATCCCTTTGATGGGCTGCTTTAGACGGAGGTATATCTGTCAGGAAATCCACCTGGAATACTTTACACTTTTCCAGCATCCGTGATGCTCTATTTAAAGGTTGGCCATAATAAGCTTTATGTTTTTGTTCAGTTCCTATAATGGTTGAATAAACCAAACCTTCACTTAGGGCCGCTTTAAAGCTAGGTACCAAACCATAGGTTAAATGAAGTTCTTCTTCATGCTTGTGAAGACTCGATTTGAAATCCAGAAACAATTTCCAACCATCAAGTGACTTGAAGGCCTCGAAAGAAGACCAACTTAGCACCATCTCATCCCCCACGTACTGATATATTTCTGCCTTGTATTGTTTACTCAATTTTCTAAGATGATCGAAACAAAAATCAATCAATTGGGCATACTTTTCAGTACCTATTTTCAAAGCGATTTTTGTGGATGAATTGAGGTCTACAAAAAGGAATACTCTATTTTCTTCTTTACTAATATTGATTTTACCAGAGATAATAGACGAGAAGTTGGCAGAACCATGCCAGTCCATGAAACTGAGAAGAATAATATTGATACAAGAAACCACTGCTAGAAAAAGCAAAATTATTTTGAACGGTGAGGAGGTATAAATAATACTTAGATGAGGGATCAGTACATCTATTTTCCATTCATCGGCAATTAGAAAATAAGCAAAACTTGATAAGAGTGCTGAAGCAAATACAATTGCTATAAAAATTAAGGCTCTCGTGACACTCAACTTCTTTCTTGAAGAACCCTCCGGAAACAGTTTATATTTATGAAGTTCAAATAAGCCGGTGCCGGTACCTGCTATTAACGCCCCGGCATTTCCGATAATCAAAAATTGTGGCAATGAAACCCCTCCAGAAAGCATGACATCATTGATATTATCCCAGCCGACGAACCTAATCAAAGCGAACAGATTAATCCATCCACAGTAGTAAAGCCATTGGTTGAGTACATATTGACTGGAGTTCATAAACTTGGCTGTCACCTATTAATCAAGTCTTATTTTAAGATTAGTAGTTGAGTTCTGAGCTATCGTAGTCGCTACTTTTTCAAATGACGGAGGTCCAAGACCAATTTTTTGATCGTTGGCAAATCCAATAGGCTCCTTGGGAATTCCAATCCAGTTCTGTTCTAATTCGTCATTCCCATTTATATCGTGGTAAGCAATTATTGCATATTTACCAGGTTGAAGATCATTGATCAGAATTTTCATGGTTGATGCTTTTACTTCTATGGCCATATCCTTTAGTGATTTTTCCTGCTCCAAGTAGGTAGCCGGATTATCCCATATTCCTATTACTAAATAGCCTCCTTTTTTATATTCGATATTACTGACGTCTAATTCAACTACCTGTGCATTTAGGTATAAGGTTAGCAGGAAGCCGGATACTGCAATGGCTATACTTTTCATTTTTTGATATTTCTTTTTAAAAAAACTATTCCTAGGCATTGGCTAGCTTGGGAACTCCAAAAGTTTGATCATTCTGATGAGTAGAGATGGTCTCAGCTTCACGTTCTGAACCCTTTACCTCCACTGGAGGTGGTATAAGCTTGTATACGACAGTACATACCGAAAAAGCAAGAAGCGTGGAGCTAATCAGACCTCCCATGAGCACTACCACTAATCCTTCATACAATGGATTGGCCTCTAAGACCAATGGAACAAGGCCAAAAATTGCGGTAGTCGCTGTGAGCGTGATGGGCACAAATCTGGTTTTCGCTGCCTTTTTAATTGCTTGGAGCATGGGCATTCCTTTTTCCCGAAGCTGATTAGTGAAATCTACCAGAAGAATGGAATTCTTTATTTCGATTCCTATAAGTGCTATAAAGCCTATGGAAGAGGTAAAAGAAATGGGATTATCAGTAATATATAAGGCTAGGAATGCACCTATCAAACCGAGTGGGATCACAGACAGTACAATTAGCGCACTTTTAAATGAGCCAAACTCCAAAATCAGTATGAGTAGAAAAAGAACTCCCGCCACTAAGCCAGTGATTTCTACCCCTTTAAATGCATCTTCCTTATTTTCTAACTCTCCGGCGGCCTTAAAGTAATAGCCCTCAGGAAATTGCATAAGGTTCAGCTTTTCAATAATTCTGTTATTAAGCTCGGCATAACTTACTCCTGAAGCTGCGTACGAATTTATTGAAGTGTAACGTGCCTCGTCATAATGGTAAATCTTGGTATAGTCGGTTTCAAAATTTATTTCTACGAGTTGCTTAAGGGGAATGGATTTACCTGCAATAGAATAAACATAAAGATCATCAAAGATATTGTAGGTAGGAAATTTTCCTCTGGGAACGGTAACTACTATGTTAATTTTATCTTCTCCTGGTTCCCTTGAATAATCCGCTATCGGTATACCCGAAATGGCCATTCGGATAGTTTGATCAATAGCTGCTGTAGGCACTCCTAAAAGCCCTGCTTTCTTTTTATTGATGTTAATTTTGAGGTCTGTTTTCTTGGTCGCAATTGGATTCGATATATATTGAGTGCCATCCGTATTTTGGATTACCTCCTCTACTTGAAGAGCAAGATGTCTTAATGTATCAAGATTTTGTCCAAATACACGTATCACAACCGGAGCCTCTAGAGGAGGACCCTGGTAATAGTCAATCACTTGTATTTTGGCATTGGCGTAATGACGTAGATCTTCACTTAGTTCGTCTATGATCTTATCTTTTTCCTCAAAGGATTTCACATCCGGCTGTACGAATAATTGAGCAAAGTTGGGCTGCTGCTTTCTTTGCACAACATTGTAGTAAATCGTGGGATTACCCTTCCCAATATTTGATGTGAAGTGTTTTATATCATCTCGTTTCAATAAGGTTTCTTCTACATGTTTCACCACTCTATCCGTTTCATCCAAGCTGGCGGTGATAGGCATTTCTACATTTATTTGGAATTGAGGTTTTTCAGATTTAGGGAAAAGGCTAAAACCTATGGAGGGGATTAATGCCATAGACCCGATCAAAAGAAAAAAAGCGATGGCAATTGTGGCCCATGGTTTGGCCAAGGCCCAGTCAAGTAGTTTGGCGTAGTAATTATCAATGAACTTTTGAAGTGCTCTGAGAAAAATATTGCTGTGGTTTGAGGTTTTAGTTTTCAGAAGTTTATTGGATAAAAATGGTACAATCGTAAGTGAGACAAAGAGTGAGGCAAGGACGGTAGTGACTATGGCCATCGGTAAACCTCTGACAAAGTCGCCGGCACCGTCAGGTAAATTGAGCAGTGGTAAGAATGCTATGATTAAGGTGACCGTTACACCGATTACCGATAGTGCTATTTGCTTTACAGCTTCTACGGAGGCTTTCTTCTTGGATGCACCTTCTCTTAGGTAGCGCTCAATATTTTCAACCACTACAATGGCATCATCGACTAATATCCCCAGGGCTACAATAAGTCCGACTATACTTAACTGATTTATAGTGTAACCAAGTGCATGCATGGCCACAAGACCGATCGATAATGACAACGGAATTGATATCATCACCACTAGTGAGGCGCGTTGACCTAGGGGCAACAGCGTTATTGAGACTAGCAGTATGGCTAAAAGAAAATCACCGCCAAATCCTGACAGACGCTCTTTTACTGCCTTTGATTGGTCAAAATTGATCACCATATCCACGTAAGGCGGCAGAGCCTCTTTAAATTTTTCTATGATAGGCCTTGAATCGTCACCTACCTTAAAAATATTCTCTCCATCTTTTTGACTTGCGGTGACAAGTACTGCTTTTATACCGTTGTATCGCGTTCGATGCTGTTCCTCTTCGTAGGTAATTCTTACCTGGGCAATGTCTTTGAGTTGTATAATTTTATTATTGGAGGAGTAAATTACGGTACTCTTAATATCTTCCAGATCCTCATAATCTCCACTTGTTTTGACATTAAATCGCCTTGAATTCATATTGATGGCACCTGCCGGAATGTTTACATTTTCAGATTGTAGTGCCGCATACACATAATCGAGTGGTATGCCTTGCTGTGCAATTTTTTGAAGATTCAAATCCACTCGTACCTCTTGCTCAGGATAACCCCAGGTTTCTACTTTTTTAAAACCATTTACCTTTTCCATCCTATCCTCAAGATCTTCGGCAATTTTTTCTAATTCAGCGTAGGATGCTTTTTCTGAGATCAGCGCTATTTGATACATATTAACATCCGAAGAATTGAACTCCTCCACCTCTAGCAGATAAAGGTCATCAGGTAACTCGGGTCTGGTAGAATTGACTTCCCGAATAATCTCTTGATATTTTTCATCTCTATCCACATCAAATAGGTACTCAACATCGATTACCACTAGGCCATCCTCTATAGTAGTTCTGAATTTTTTCAAGTCGTCCAACTCATTAATTCTACTTTCCAATGGTTCAACAACCTGATCTTCGAGATCTAGTGGGGAGGCTCCGGGATAAACAGCTATAATAAAGAAACGAGGAAAGTTAACTTCAGGGTCTTCGCCTCTCGGCATGGTAAGCAGCGAATTAAGCCCGATAGCTAGTATCGCTAAAAATAGTACCAGGGTGAAGGACTGATTTTTTACAAAAAATGATATAAAGGATCTCATGGCTGTTCTATTTAATTAGTTGCGACCCTTGGGTCTTTTTGAATTCTAATCTTAGATTTTTCAGTAAGATACCCTGACCCGCCTTTTATAACTTTTTCAATACCTTCTAAACCTTGTGCAATGACGGCTTCTGATGGGGTTATAAAAGCAATTTGTACTGGAATTTTACGCACAGCAGTATCTTGATGAGGAATAAATACAAATCCATTTTTCCCAAACCCTTCCACGAGGGACTCAATGGGCATCACATGATATCTTTCCTTAGTTGATGGAATTATGGTAGCCTTAGCAAATAAGCCTACGGCAAATTTTTTACCCTCCGGATTTATGTTCACCTCAACTTGATAGGAACCGTTTGTAGGGTCAGCGCCTTGAGCCAAGCGCATCACTTGCCCTTCGAATTTTTCACCGGGGTAGGCATCAACTTCTACGGTAGCAAGGTCACCTTCGTTAAGCTTTACCCAATCTTTATCTGCCAATCCAATTTCTACTTTCCATTTATCATCACTAGTGTCATTCATGAAAAAAATAGGCGCTCCCGGAGTGACAAGTTCACCTTCATTTTTCATTTTGCTGACTATAGTTCCATCCGAAATAGCTCTTATTTCAGCAAATTTTAAATTGAATTCAGCTATCCTCAACGATTCTTTGGCTACGTTGAAGGCCGTAGTAAGGTCTTGGACGTTTTCAAGAGTGGCTGCATCATCTTGGTAGAGTCGCTTCACTCTGTTGAGGTCTCTACGTGCTTTTTCGAAGCCATTTCTAGCTTGTATTACCTGTGCTTCAATTTCAGTTACATCTAAACGAGCCAGAAGTTGACCTTTTTTAACCTTTTGCCCCTCCTGAACTAAAATACTTTGAATAATACCACCGACCTTAAAGGACAAAATCGCTTCCGTTTCTGAAGAGATAAGACCATAACCGGTAATATTTTGCACCATTTCTTTCTGGGTTACAGTGGCAACATCAACTGTAATTTCGTGGCCTAACACCACTGTGCCTTCAGTTGGTTTACTGCAGGAAGTACTTATAGCTACGATGGCTATAAGGACTACAAGCCTCATTCTTTTTTTTATCGTTTTCATTTTTGTTTGTTTCATAGTTTTATAAAGACAGGGATCGCTTTAATTCTTCTTCTTTTATAAGTAAATCATAATTTGCAATGGCTAAATCGATTTGCGAATTCGTATATTTCGTGCGCGCGTCCAGGAACTCGACCAGGAGGACCTGACTCTCTTCATATTTTCTTTTAATGATTTTAAAACTCTCTTCAGCACTCCGTGCTGCTGCAGCGCGCGAGATGACTTTGGATTGAGCTGCCTGAAGATTGTGATAAGCGTCCACCACCTGAAGTTTAATACTTTGCTTTAATTCCCTCTCTTGCAATTCTATTTTGGCAAGGGAGACTTTGGATTTTTGAATTCTTGCCTTTTTTTGCGACCCTTCGAATAATGGTAAACTCAAGTTGAACTGAAGAAGCGCATAGTCTTGATTTGAATCGAATTCATATCCGAAACCTTGGTAACCGATTGCGCCTCCGAGTCCGATTTCTGGTAATCGACTTTTTTCATTTAGTTTGACCACATAACCGGTTGCCTCTTTTGCTCTTTCTACTTGTTTTATTTCTTTCCGGTTATCTACGGCCAGTTCCTGTAGTAGTGAAAGATTATTGTAGTCGTCAGAAATGATTGGATTAAGAGAGTTATCCACTAGAATGGAATCACTTAGGTCTCTATTGAGCAAAAAGTTGAAATAGGTTTTGGCAACATTATTCTGACGAACAGCCTCTGATCTTTTTTCATACAAATCACTCAATTCGAATTCAGCGCTGTAAAGAATGTCCTTAGTGGCTTTGTTATTCACTACAAGTACCCTATTTACTTGTATCAATTCATTCAGCACTGTTTCAGTAGAATCATAAATATGTAGTACTGCTAGCGTCTGTAAATAGGCATAGTAGCCTTTTCTGATTTCCTTGATAAGTTCTCTTTCATAAACATCTCTTTGCGCTTCAGCCACTGAGATGAGGGTCTCCTTCGCTTTATAATTATAATAAATGCTCGTATTAAAGAGAGGTTGTTTGAATTGGAAACGCGTGTCGTGAAAATCGTTTGGAAATAACTGTTCACTTGCATTAGGCAGGTTAGTGGGGAAACTTTCACTTCCTGATAATTGATTAAGCGAACCGTACACAGGATTGAGAAGGTCTCCAATGGGAACATCTATTGTTCTACCTCCGTCAGCTAAGGTATACGAGGCATCGAAGGATACAGAAGGCTTGAATAAACCTTTTGCTTGACGAAGGGAGGCCAGGCTTTCTTGAATAGATAAATTCTCTTGCTTTAGGGCCAGGTTATTTTCAAGACCCAACGCTACATAGTCCTCCAAGAGGGTTGACTGGCTTTCGCCTCGCAAAGTAGCTCCGCAAAATAAAAGGAGTAAAAGAAAAAGTTTTTTTACGGTTAACATTATGTATTTTATTAATTATCAAATTAAACTTAACACTGTTAATTTTTGTTTAAAATTTTTTTAATTTTTCTCCAACAGGTGATTCATGAACTTAAGAGAATCATTAATCAAGTAGTCGTGATTTAGGTTATCGTACATTTTCATACGATCACAAATCTTAAATGAAACTGCGCCATGAACGAAAGACCATATCATAAACGCTACCACATCCGGACTTTGATCTTTAAAGTGACCTTCTTTAATACACTGGTTAACAATTGTAGTGAGCACACCGTGGCTTTTCATTCCTAGATCCCAACTTTCTGCTGTCTGCTCGGATTCCATTGGCTCTTTAAGGATAAACATGAGTTCATAATACGCTGGGTGATCCGATGCGAATTGAAGGTAAACTTTGCCCAGTTCCTTTAATTGGTCCATAGGAGCTAGCTCTTCCGAAATGTTATTTACATATGAAAAGAACTTTCGGAATCCCTCTTCGCTTAACGCATAGAACAGTTCATTTTTGTCTTTAAAGTATAAATAGATCGTGGTCGGGCTATATTCAATAGCTTCTGCTATATTTCGCATACTTGTCTTTTCGTAGCCTTGTTCAAGAAATAGTCGGGCAGCAGTGGCAAGAATTAACTTCCGCAGTTCTTTTTTTTCCCTTTCTTTTCTTTCAGTAATACCCATACCTCAATATATTACTTAACAGTGTAAAGTAAAAAAGGTTGTGATTAAAACAGGGTAAGTACGGCTAAACAGATGGCGTAACTATATTCTGAAAAGCAGGTTTTAGGTAGAAGCTAAAAGCCGACGACAATTCTGATTTGCAGGCATAGCCCTACCTACGATAAAAAATTTAGTGCAGAATAAAGGAAAATAAATCAGTTTGAGAAATTCGTATTTAACCCGCTAGGCAAACCCTCATCATTAAATGCTGTTGGATTCGTTTTTAAACCCTGTACTTTTGCTGGGAGGTGTTGATATGAGGACTGTCTTATTTTTCAAGTAGTAATCCGGCCAGCTGCTTAAGATTGATTTCTGAGATCTTCAAATCATATTTGGCGCGATCGCGATTATTTTTTGCATTTATAAGATTTACCTGAGCCTGTCTAAAATCTATGGCGTTAATCTGTCCCAGGCTGTATTGCCGCTTTGTACGTTCGAAGTTAGCTTGGTTGGTCAGTACATTTTTGGTCTCCGCTTGTAAGGTAAAAATGTTATTTTTATATATCTCGTGCGCGTTGTAAATGTCTGTTTTTACTTGCGCATTTACCTTTTCCAATTCAATCTGCCTGTTCAATACATTTACCCTACCTGTTTCTATTCGAGTGCGCCGGGCACCTCCGTCAAAAATACTCCACGACAAATTTATACCCAGGTTATAACCATGGGTTTCATTTGTGAGTGCAAAGCTTGTGGGCGGGTTTTGATTTTCGTTCCATCTATACGACCCGTTACCCGTGATTTTGGGCAAAAATTGAGCCCGGTTAATTTGGATATCCAACTCGCTCAGCAGTATGTTTTGGTTAGCTAAGATCATTTCAACGTTATTGGCCATGGCTAAATCCAAGATCTGCTGTTCCTCTAAATAAGCGGAAAATATCACGGTGGTGTCTACCACTATGTCAGCATTAGGTGCGTGGCCCAGTAAAAGGTTAAGGCTCCGTTTCAGGTTTTGTAGTTGGCTAAGCTCTGAGGCGTAGGAGATACTGTCGTTATTTAGGTCCACTTGGGCATTAAGTTCATCCAGTTTTGTCCCTTGCCCATATTTAAGCCCTCTTTTAGCCCGGTCGAGTCTATCGGTGGAGTTTTCAATATTAACTAATAAATTAGTTACCACTTGGCTTTGAAAGGCTACATCGTAGAAGGTTTCATAAATAGAAACGATGGTATTTTCTATTTCCTGCCGGTTTCTCAATTGTTCCAACTCGAGATTTTCACCTTGCTGTTTCACCGTATGTTTGCGCTCGAACCCATCGAAAAGAGTGTATTCTGCGGTTATAGAGGCGTTATAAGATTCCGTTTCGGCTCCACTAATTGAGATGTCTGATCCATCGTTAAAACTCGCGCTCTGATTTTCATTCGCATAACTTACACCTCCTGTTGCGTCGACCGTGGGCAGGTAACCGCTATTTATGGTGCTGTTTTCAATGGCCGCAATCTCCACCTCATTTTTTGATATCCTTAAATCGTAGTTATCTTCAAGGGCAATAGTAATGGCCTCTTCTAGCTTCAAAAGCTTCTGAGCCGTTGTATCGTTGGCAACAGGAAAAAAAAATAAAAGAAGTAAAAAATTATATCTGTTCATGATCCATGCTAAGTTCTTTGATCGCTCGCTCCACAGATTCCCGTTCTGGCTTGGTGCCAGTCAGGAGATACTTAAAATTTACTTTAATGCTGTTCGAAAAAGCGAGGAATATCGGTAAGATAAAGAGTGTCATCAGCGTGGCTATGGCAATACCGTAAGCGATGGATATGGCCATGGGAATCAAGAACTGAGCCTGGAAGCTTTTTTCCAATATCAAGGGCGCCAGGCCGGCTATGGTGGTAATGGAGGTCAGGAAAATGGCCCGGAACCTTGATCTACCGGTTTCGTAGAGCGCTTCTTCAAATTTGAGCCCTTCTTTAAGGAAGCTGTTGAACTTCCCCGTAAAAACCAGCCCATCATTAACCACTATACCCAATAATGCTACCACACCCAGCATGGAAAGCACATTGACAGGGAAGCCATGAATCCAATGGCCAAGTGCTACCCCAATGATACCTAAAGGAATTAAGGCAAGTAAAATAAAAGGCTGGCTATATGATCTAAAGGCGAATACAATGACCACATAGATAAGAAATATCACTGCGGGTAGTACTCTGCCGGCTGAGCTGGCGATCTTGCCGACTTCCCGATTTTGGCCCTCAAAGCTGACGCTTACGCCAGGGTATTTGGTTTCAATTTCAGGTGCCACTTCTGTCCTCAATTTCTGCATTACGCTAGCCGCACTTTCCTTGGGGTTTACCATATCAGCATCTACGGTAACCTCACGTACACCGTCCAGGTGATTAATGGCCACATCTCCACGCTCGATTGTGTAAGTGGCTATTTCTGAAAGAGGTACTCTTCCGTTTTGCGTTACAATTTCAATATCGTTAATATCGTTCAGGCTGGATCGGTTCTGTCTGGCGTAGCGCACCCATACTTTAACTTCATTTTCTCCTCGTTGCAATCGCTGTGCTTCATTGCCAAAAAAAGCATTCCTGACTTGCCGCATTACATCGTTAAGCGAAAGTCCCAGAATTTGTGCGTTATCCTTAAGGGTGAGGTTTATCTCTTTTATTCCCTTTGGGCTACTGTCTATTATATCTTTGACTTTAGGATTACTTCTCAACTCTTCGTAAACAAGTTGTTTTGCTTCGTTCAGTTGCTCAATGTCTCTGCCCTGGAGCGAGACCGATACGGGACTACCACCAATATTAGCTCCGGAGTTGAAACTCAGCTTTTCAACGCCGGATAATTCCCCCACTTGTTGCCTGATCAGATCAGTGATTTCCGGTGAGGAAAGTTCACGGGTTTCCCCGGGTGACAAATTCACAATGAGCGTAGCTTTAGCACTTCCAGGGCCTAACTGTTTGAGTACATTTAAAATCTGTGGTTTGCCTTCAAGGTTGGGTCCCAGTTCTTGATTTACCCTCCACGCGCTATTTTGAATATGTACTGCACCCGAATCTGTAATAGCTTCATTTGTCCCCTTAGGTGTTTCTAGACTTATTACAATTTGATCACTGGCATTAGCCGGAAAGAAAGTCACCGTAACCACTCCGGATGCAAAGGCGGCTATGGTGACGACGAAAAAAAAGATAGCGATCGAAAAAGTCAAAAATTTGTAACGCAGCGCAAATTTAAAGGCGGGACTATAGAGTCTGTCTTTCATGTAACTCATGAGTTTGTCTCCATATACATTTATTTTGTAGACCTTGGCTTTATCCGTAAGATCCTTAGAGTGTGCCAGGTGGGCAGGCAATATAAGCAACGCCTCTATCAATGAAATAGCAAGTGTTAGTGTGACTACGGTGGCAATGTCACTAAAAAAAGCGCCTATATTTCCTTCTAAAAAATAGAAAACAGCAAAAGCCAGTATGGTAGTAGTAATCGCCGAAAGAATGGGTGTGAGTACTTCTAAAGTGCCCCTTACCGCGGATCTGACCGCCGAATTTCCAGCTTCGTATTTGGAATAAATGTTCTCGGCAATGACAATACCGTCATCTACCAGAATACCTATGACGATGATCATTCCGAATAGCGACAACATGTTGATGGTGACCCCAAATTGACTTAAGACCACAAACATTCCTAAAAAGGAAATGGGTAATCCAAAGGCTACCCAAATGGCTAGATTTGGCCTTAAAAAAATGGATAAAAGCAGAAACACCAGAAACATCCCCACAGTGGCGTTTTCCAAGAGCAAAGATATCCTGCCCTTCAGAACCAGGGAAGTGTCAAAGGTTACGATCAACTCTATATTGTCATTCTTTTGATTGTATTGACTTATGTATTCTTTGACCCTATCGGCGGTTTTTATCAAGTCTTCATTATTCGTGTTAGTAATGCCAACTTGAATAGATTGCTTGCCGTTATAATAAACCCTGTCTGGGGTTTCACTGAATGTATCACTGATGGTAGCTACATCCCTTAAGTAAACAAGCGTTCCCGCAGAAGTAGACTTTACCACGATATGGTTGAGCTCACGGGAGTAATATTCCTTATTATCGGCACGTATGAGGTACTCTTCTTTATTGGTTTTTATGGAGCCACCCGTAATGATAATGTTGGAATTAGTAACCGCGCTAGCTACATCTTCAAAGCTCAGATTGTACCGTCTCAGGTTATCTTCAAGCAGAGCTATTTCAATTTCTTCCTCCGGAAAGCCGGAGAGTGTTACTTGAGATAGCCCTGGGAAAGCCAATAAATCCTCTTCGATATCCTCTGCGGTCTTTTTCAAAATACTTAGAGGTACATCATCGCCGGTGACTACAAAGACGATTGACTCTCGACGGTTTTCGACTTTCTCAACTACGGGCGGTTCAATATTGGCAGGAAAGGAGGGGATACGATCTACGGCATTCTTGACATCATCTAAAACGATATTGATATTAAAACCCTCCAGTAATTCGATGGTAATGGTGCCTAAATTTTCCTCTGAAACGGAGGTAACTCGGTCAATGCCAGAAATGCCCTTTAGGTTCTTTTCAATTTTTTCGATAACACCTTCCTCTACTTCTTCCGGGGAAGCACCTGGATAATTAACCGTTATGCTTATGGTCTTCGATTCAGATAAGGGGAAAATGGAGGAGTTAAGATTGAGATATCCTAAAATACCGAAGATCACAAAGCCGATAACACAAATATTCACGGCTACTGGATATTTAATAAAATAGGCGATGAATTGTTTCATGACTGAGGTTAGAAACGTTACTTGTAGCTTACTTTCATGCCGGGATGGGCATTGGGTATGATTTCCTGAGCGATCAACATGCCGTTATCCAAATCTCTCACCACAATACTGTCGGCCAGATAGTTGACGGGGATCACTCGCTGCAGATGCAGTGTACTGTCTTTGATAATATACATATGATTGTTTTCTACCAGTAGCTCACTGCTTACCATAAAAACATCTTCAAGACTTTCACCCCTGATTTTTGCTTTTAAGTACTGTCCTTCCCGAAGTCTCTGGTCAGCCACTTCCACAATTACAGTGATCGTTTGCGTTTCCCGGTCAATTCTCGGATTGATTCGGCTTACTTTACCGGAATAGAAATCTTCTCCATTCAAGCTACTGAGTGCTATAGGTTGCTCATCCTTTAGGTATTTACTGTCCGCGGCAGCAATCGCAAGCTCCAGTTCATACACAGTAGGGTCAATAAATTCACCTAATTTCTGTCCGCTCCTTACCAAGGTACCCACATCTACATTAGATTCAGTCACCGTACCTGTAAAGGGTGCTGACAAGTAATATTTCGCCAATCTTTCCTGGAGATTTTTCACCGTGTAATAGGTTTGAACGATATTCTTTCCCGTAACAAAAAGTTTTTCTGAATCAGATGTGGTTTTCGGCAAAGGCACAAGTGGGCCTTCAATATTAAATTTACGCAGGTAATCGACCCATTTGGCGGAAGCTTTAGGAAAATCCACTTCCATGTCAGGCATCATAGCGGCAATTTGATTGACCAAGGAGCTCTTATTCGACTGTAATTGAGCGCGATGTTCAGCGCTATTTATACTCAATAATAATTCCCCTTTTCGAAACTTACTTCCCGCTTTAAACACTGTTTTGGTAGGGAGCAGTGTCCCTTGTACTTCACTGTAAAGTTCCACCTTGCGCTTTGCCGTCAATGTGCCGGTAGCTTCTATCCAGTAGGGTAATGATTTCAGGGTGACTCGTTGTGTTTTTACTTTTGTATATGAATTTGAAGGTACAGCTTGCAGACCTCCGCTTGCTCTACCGCTCCTGGCAAGATAAAAAATTGAGATACCTCCGATAATAATAAGGATGCCAAAGGCTATACTGATACTTCTTCTCATGGTTAAAAATGGGTTTTACCCTACATTGATAATAAGTGTAAATGGTTTCAGTGGCATACTGGGGATTTTATTTTATACCAGACAATTCAATTTAAAGAAAAAGGCCGTCTTTACCTTAGATCACCCTTATGATGGCAAAATTCATGGATGTTAAACAGAAGAATAATAACCAATGTTGCGCGCAAGAGATTTAATCAACGAACGAGCAAATTAAACCTATTAAAGTCCAGATTTATAGAACGAAAAGCGCCGGGTTTTTGCCTTTTCTGGTTAAAGGTGCATGATAGCCGTTATTTTTGGAGGAGTCCGCAAGAAAGTTTTATTTTCATTTGGGTATTACAGGAAGTTGTAAGTACGAATCGTATTTTCCTCCCATATGAATAACCTGTTCTCCACCGCTGTTCAGTGAATTATCTTTAAAAAATGGCGCATTTTGATAAACCTCATAAGAGGCCATGGTGAGTTCTAGAGTTTCACCCGCGTAAAAAAATACGGAGGTTGGAGGAAAAGCAATTTCTAGGTTAACAACCTCTCCAGGTTCTAACTTTTGATGGGCCACATAAGATTGGTAAGGTATAATGTCAGTAGATTTTTTATCGTCCAATGCCCGTAAAGATGCCCTCATATAGCCCCGTGTGATTACATCTACTTTACTTCCCACGGTTCCATAAAAAGGAACTCTTTTTCCATTTTTATCATATTTATTCAAGACCGTAAATAGGTTGAAGTCATCTTGTCGGATTTGTTCTGATCGCAATCCCATCCAAACACAAAGCTTGGCGTGACCTGTGATTTCCGTGTCTTTCGCGAAAGTAATTTTAAAATTTTTTGATCCCTTCTTTCCATTGTAAGAAACCTTGTTGATATCCGTCGTGGTATTTTTTAGAACCAGTTTATAATCCGGAGTCAGGTAATATTTTTCGTATCGGGTTCGGGCGATGGGCCATTCCTTCTCACCACGAATCTCATATATTTCATCTCTGCCAGATCTTACTTCTAGTCGAACTGGAGGCGTTTTATCCCATTTATTGTCCTTTTTCCCTTTTAGAAAAAAGTCCATAAACTTTAAGGTTATTTCCTGTACTTCACGACTGTAGTATACATTCCATTTACCATCACGATGGGTATACATCCACTTATGATTGCTTTTCACATCGGTAAAGGACCTATAACTGCCATTGGTGTGAAGGCCAACATCAGAGAAAGATACACACGTCAGTATGGGTAAGGTGATATGCTCGTATGGTGCTCTTTTCTCCTCCCAGAATTCGTCAAAGAAAGGGTGCTTCTGAATCCATTCTGAGGGAACACCACCCTGTTCATTTACAAATGCCTGAGAGTCGCCGGTTATAGCTGTCTTCACTTCGGTGGTCCACCAAAATGCCGGGAATCCATCCTGGGGGATGCCCCCGGTATTGACTACATCCCGATACATATCTGTAATACCTTCCCAAGGAGAAATACACTTTAATGCTTTAGGGGGATTGTATCCATAATCCCGACAGGCGGCGACATGATACTGGGTGATAGCCAGAAAGCTTACTCCATTTAGTCCTACGTTTCCATCACACCAGTCCTGTTCCGATATCCATTCGATCACATCATAGTAGGCCCTGGACTGATTTCTGTTAAACGTGCTGGCTTCACCAGTGCTGCCTCCATACCCAGGCATATTCATATTTACTAAGATGTAATCATGGCTTACCCAAAAATTTGGGTCAGGTGATTCCCAACTCGTCTGTGTCGAAAAGGTCGGTTTTGAGGCTTGATCTATAATTCGATACTGCTGTGGAACACCG